>CAZCAD010000024.1:6362-11261 GCA_964496525.1 uncultured Flavobacteriales bacterium
CAGTCCGTCTCAGATTCTTCATCTTCATTTTCCATCTCTCTACCACTCTCACTCTCACTCTCACTCTCACTCTCATCCGGAGGTTCTTCTAACAAAGTATCATTTCCACCCTCAATTTGATCCGGTTCTTTCTCATTTTCTTTATTGCTCTTGTCGCCGAGAAGACCTTTTTTCATGGCATATTCATTTTTACCAAGATCAACTAATTCATGAATGGAGAGGGTTGCCGAAGTTATTGCAAGTATTGGTGCGACGGCCGCCAATATAAAGGTAATACCTAAAATCGTGCCCCAAAATAATTGTGTTCCGGTATCCGTTGCGAAAGAACCAAACTCGCTGAACACAAAAAAGTAAGAAAGGAAAAATATGGAGTAGACACTACCGATCGCAACAGCGAGACCACGGTGTTTAGAGACGAAATAGATACTCTGTTGTATATTCAGTCGTCGGCGCTCATTGACATAATCCATGAATGCAAAGCCATAAAAATAAAATCCAATCATTATCGGAATCGAAAAAATGATAACGGTTTTAGCCGTACCACCCATGAATGATGCAAGCCCAAGAACTATTATTATGAAAAAGTATTCCCAAAAAATATTGCGTATGGCGATGCGAATTCCGCGCCTAATGTCTTTCATCAACTGCCAGAAACTAAATGGATATTGATTTCCGGTCAGTATTTGTTCAATCTTCTCCGATAAAATTGCAAGAGCCGGTGAAAGTATAATCACGACGATGTACATTGTGAACTTCGTAAAGATGATGAACAAACCATCTAAGAATAACATTTTGATCGTCATCCAGATTAACTCATTCAAAGATTCTATATCCGCACCATGATTTTTGAGATCATACTTAATTGAACCTTCTAAACTCTCAAAATAGTAGCCGAGCCAATATATTCCTGCGAAAAGTGCGATCGGAAAAAGTACAAACCAATAAAGCCTGTGCTGAATCAAAAACTTGACGCCTTTGACGTAGTTTCTGTATCCTAAAATAAGGTGCTGGAAAAAGTTCACTCGCGAATTTTAAGCTAAAAATACAAATGCAAATTTAATTCGCAACAATATCATCACTTTGCGTTAGTTGAATATGATTACAAGCCAAAAGTATTTCCTATTTTTAGTCGAATTTTAGCAAAATATTAATTGGAATTAATCTTCACATACCATCCATTATGGCTCCTTTTGACCACTATAATTGCTGCGGCTTACGCCTTCTTTCTTTATCGAAAAGATGAACTTTTGGAAGAGGTGGGTCGAGGTGTTAAGTGGATGCTCGCAGGATTTCGATTTGTCTATGTTTGGGGAATTCTCTTTTTACTATTGGGATTGATCCTTGAAAATTATGTTGATCGAAAAGAGAAACCCTTGATTTTTATTGCTCACGACAATTCCGAATCCATCCTCTTGACAAAGGATTCTAACTATTATAAGCACGATTATCTGGCAGAACTAAAATCACTTTCAGATGAATTGGCTGAGGAGTACGAGGTAATTCAATATTCGTTCGATGAGGATATGAAAGAAGGAATTTCGCATGACTACGGAGGGAAACTAACCAATGTATCATCTGTCTTTAACAATATTTTTGATCAATATACCAATCGGAATATCGGCGCGATTATTCTATCTACAGACGGAATTTACAACTCCGGATCCAACCCGATATATGTTTTGAATCGCAGAGCTTACTTGCCGGTTTATACAATTGGCCTCGGAGATACCACAGTTGTCAGAGACGTTCGACTTAATGAGGTTCGACATAATGACATTGCGTTTTATGGAAATCAGTTTCCTGTTGAGCTACATTTTTCTCAATCTAAATGTAAAGATGAAAGAGTGAAAGTGGGAATCTATCAGGAGGATCAGTTGATTAAAGAACAAGAGTTTCTATTTACGAAAAATGGAGAATCTGCAAAACTCTTTTTTAATCTACAGGCCGACCGCATTGGCTTTAGAAAGTACACCGCCAAAATATCAACTGTGAACGATGAGTTCAGTCTTAAAAATAATTCGGCAAATTTTTATATGGAAATTATTGACGGTCGTCAAAAGGTGCTCTTGACTTATTCAGGGCCGCATCCGGACATTACCGCATTGAGATTTGTCATTGAAGACAATAAAAACTATGAAGTGGAGACGGTGGCCATAAAGGATGTCGAGTCTACGAAGAAATATGATTTGGTAGTCGTCCATAACTATGTGGAGAAAAGCGACGCCCTCGATAAAACAATTCGCGAGGGGAGCAAGCCATGTTTATTAATAAATGGGGGAACTGCCAAGCTTAGTGTTCTTCAAAATATGCAAGTTGGATTTAGCGGAATGACACGTCAGACCGAGGAAGTGGGCTTTGCTTTTAATCCTTCTTTTAAAGAGATATTGGTCAGTCCCTCCATCGTTCAGTTATTTTCTTCTGCTCCACCCCTGCAGGCTCCGTTTGGAAATTTGTCTTATTCAAATGCAATAGATGTTCTTGCCTACCAAAAAGTCGGAAATATACAAATGGAACAGCCGCTAATATACTTCACACAAAAAGGGGCGAATAGAATGGGAGTAATCATGGGTGAAGGAATTTGGCGATGGAGATTGTACGATCAGTTAAGAAATAATTCAACGGATAATTTTCAGGAGTTCTTTGATAAATTGATTACGTACCTGGCAATTAAAGAGAATAAGAACCCGTTTCGAATTCGAATCGGAAGTGAATTTACGGAGAACGAAAATGTCATTGTTGAAGCGGAGCTGTACAATAAATCCTTTGAACTCATCAACGAACCGGAGGTTAAATTTGAATATACGAATGAAGAGGGCAAGACATTTGAATCGTACTTCGTTCGATCAGCTCAAACATATCGACTGGATTTGGGTAAACTTAATCAAGGCATCTACAATTGGGCAGCAACAACTTCATTTCAGGGCACGGCTTATCTTAAAAAAGGAACTTTTCTTGTGAAAGAAGTAAAACTTGAGCTTTTGAACTCCCAGGCCGACCATCGTCTCTTGAAAAACATTGCCGAGAATTCGAGCGGTGAATTCTTTTTACCGGCTGAACTGAATAAACTAAAGGATGCCATTCAAAGCCGTGACGACTTGGTGACAGTAGTTTATCAGGAAAAATCTTTTGATGATATTATTGACAAAAAATGGATATTCTGGTTGATTATTATTCTCATTTCCGCCGAATGGTTCATACGAAAATTTAGTGGTGCCTATTAGAAAATGACTTCAGAGAGCTGGCTCATATTGATTATTTCGCTCATCGTCTTTGACTTTGTTTTTGACAAAGTGCTTGACTTCATTAACAGTCGAAGTTGGAAAGATGAAATTCCCGATGAATTGAAAGATCATTATGATCAAGAGAAATATAGCAAGGCTAAAGAATACCATCGTGAAAATGGTCGTCTGTCACTGATTTCATCTTCCCTTTCATTCGCTTTGATAGTTACCGTGATTTTGTGCGGTGGGTTTGGATTTCTGGACAATTATATCGGAGAACGAATCGATTCGATTTTTCTTCGAACCGCCGTTTTCTTTCTTGTGCTCTTTGTGGCTTCGGACATTCTCTCTTTGCCTTTTTCTTTGTATAAAATATTTCGGATAGAGGAGAAATACGGCTTTAACAAAATGACCGTCAAGACTTTTATTTTAGACAAATTGAAAGGGTATTTACTTGCGTTAATCCTGGGTGGCGGTATTCTATGGGTGGTGATTTTTCTGGTTGAATATTTTCAGGAAGGATTTTGGATTTGGATCTGGATTGTTGTGGCCGCTTTTGCCCTTTTTATGAATATGTTCTATGCCGACTTAATTCTTCCGATTTTCAACAAATTGAAACCACTCCAAGACGGTGAATTGAAACGAGCAATTGAGCTGTACGCCGAAAAGGTGGGATACAGTCTTAAAAATGTTTACGTAATAGATGGATCAAAACGTTCCACAAAAGCAAACGCCTTTTTCTCCGGTCTGGGACCGAGAAAAACAATAGCATTGTATGATACCTTGATAGAAAAACACAGCGACGAAGAGCTGGTTGCAATTCTTGCTCATGAAGTTGGCCACTTTAAGAAGAAGCATATTCTTGTTTCCATGATCATTTCAAGTTTTCATCTTTCTGTTCGAACAGTTTATCAAAATTCCTGAACTTTCTCAGGCACTTGGAGCTGATTCAGCAAGCTTGCATATTGGATTAATTGCCTTTGGAATTGTTTTCAGCCCAATCAATTTAATTCTTGGAGTTCTTATGTCAATGCTAAGTCGAAAGAATGAATTCGAAGCTGACGATTTCGCAAAAACCACCTATAAAGCAGAACCGCTGATCGAAGGATTGAAAAAACTTTCAGTCGATAATTTGGCGAATTTGAATCCGCATCCTTTTTATGTTTTTGTTCATTATTCCCATCCACCGCTCTTAAAAAGAATAGCTAACTTGAAAGTTAAATAACTATTTATGAAGACTTTGCTGAAGACACTCTCTTTGCTATCATTCTCTTTCTGTTTCTTAGCCTCTTATTCTCAAGACATGACTTTGGCAAGACTGGATAGTTTGTTGGACGAACATGCGAACGAATTGATTCGCGAAGAAAATTCGAACGTGTCAACCTTTAATTATGCCAAAGCGCAAATGATGATGATCACAGACGCTACCAATAACCGAATGCGTGTGGTACTTCCTGTTGCTGAAGAAAAGGACGTGACAAAAAAAGAAATGAAGGCTTGCCTTGAAGCGAATTTTCATACCGCCTTGGATGTAAAATATGCACTTTCCAATGGTTATATGTGGGTCATCTTCGTTCATCCCTTAAGAGAGTTGAGGGACGATGAGTTTGTGGACGCCTTAAGACAAGTATACTCCGCTGCCGGAACTTATGGCACGACCTATAGCAGTACCGATCTG
>CAZCAD010000024.1:11312-13983 GCA_964496525.1 uncultured Flavobacteriales bacterium
TCCCCGATAACTATCAGGGGAAATTTCACATTATAAATTTTCACGAAACCCAGCGTTTTCGTACATTAGCGACTTAATTGTCAGGAGGTTCTATGAAAAAATTTTTGCTGATCCTAATCTCAATCTATTTAGGTGTTCACGGCTTTTCGGCCGAAAAAGTAGTAACGAAATATGGAACCGAGTTTCAAGCTGCTTATCAAACTTATCCTGCTATTCCGAATGGGATATTGGAAGCGGTGGCGATGGTCCAAACCCGAATAAAACACATTGCTGGTAATAATCAATCTTGCCTCGGATTACCTCAGGTAAAAGGTGTGATGGGATTGACCGAGGACGGTCAGGGCTATTTCAAGGACAATCTGAAATTTGCCTCCGATGTTTCGGGCTTCACCATCCATGAGATCAAGACAGATCCTGTCAAAAATATTCTGGCTTATGCTGCCGCTTACAATTCGACCCTGTCCGAGCTTTCAATGGAGTATGATGATTGGCGAACTCATGAGCTGGTCCTGCAAATGATGTCTGAAATTCCTTTCGACGATAATGCTACGAATCATTTTGCATTGGCATCTTTTACTTATGAAGTTTTTAAGTGGATGAATGATGAGGAATTCCAAAGCAAACATTCATTCAGTAATCCTGAAATTGACTTAGCTGAAATATATGGTCCCGAAAACTTGGCGATTCTGTCAGGAGATATGGTGACTTTAAGTGCTGAGAAAGTGTTAGGAGCAAAAGATGAATCATTCGATTTTAAATCCTTGGAATACGGTCCGGCCCTCTGGGTCGCGACACCTACTTGCAATTACTCATCACGAGCCGGAACCCCTGTATCGGCGGTTACGGTTCATACCATTCAAGGAACTTATTCAGGAGCCATTTCATGGGCGCAGAACTGCGAATCGAATGTTTCTTATCACTATGTGGCTCGCTCATCCGATGGACAGATCACACAAATGGTCTATGAAGCCGATAAAGGTTGGCATGTCGGTTCGGAGAACCCATATACGATTGGGATAGAACACGAAGGCTATGTCGACGATGCGTCCTGGTACACCGAAGAAATGATCACCTCATCAGCAGATTTGGTTAGAGATATCGTAGCAAGTGGTTATGGCATCAATCCACTCAGAACTTTTCAGGGGCCCGCAACAACAGGGACAAATTTGCTTGGTTCTTGTATCCGAATCAAAGGGCATCAGCATTATCCATTTCAAACTCATACTGATCCCGGAATTAATTGGCCCTGGGAATATTATTATCAATTGATCAATGAAAATCCGGATACAATCCTTCTGACTTCAAATTCGGGAACGGTGTTCGACAGTGGCGGATCTGCCGGAGACTACGGAGATGATGAAAGAGATGTCATTTTAATTCAGCCTGCTGCTGCGATAAATATCACGCTTTCAATAATTTCTTTCTCCCTTGAGGATGATTGGGACTATTTAAGGATTTATGATGGGAGCACATCATCTGATCCTTTAATTGGTACGTACACATCAACGTCGATTCCTTCCACCATCACTTCAACAGGAGGAGCTATTTTACTTGATTTCCGGTCGGATTGTGGGATAACAGATTCCGGATGGGAAATTGCCTGGACATCGATTCCCGGCCCTCTGCCAGGTGACATTATTGCTCCAACCACTACGGTAAGCGTTTCGGGCGGTGTATGGCAAACTACCGACTTTTTAGCTTCATTTACAGACATTGATGATACCGCTGGGACTGGTGTTAAATATCGATTCTGGCAGACAATCGACTATGATGGAGTAGAGTGGAGGGCAAATGATACTGAAGGATTTTTCTCAGATAATTTTGACATTGCGATTCACCCTGATTGGACGACACCAACAGGAACATGGGGAATCAGTTCTACCGTTTTACAACAGTCTGATGAGAGCCTGGACAATACAAATATTTATGCTTCCCTAAATCAGGATGATTATGATGTCTATCTCTATCATTGGTCGCAGATGATTGGCGGAACAGGCTCCAATAAAAGAGGTGGATTTCATATAATGTGCGACGATCCGACATTATTAAACAGAGGTAATTCTTATTTTGTCTGGTTTAGATCCGATAATAACAAGATTCAGATTTACAAGACGATTTCCGATGTTTTTACCCTTGAGGCTGACATTCCGTTCACCATTAATGACGGACAATGGTATGACATCAAGACTATTTATGACAAGAATCAGGGAACGATAGAAGTCTGGGTGGATAATGTTTATTCGGCTTCATGGCTGGATACCGCTCCGCACACGACCGGAAACTCAGTTTCGTTTAGATCCGGTAATTCAAATTATCGGGCAAATAACCTAAAAGTTTATCGCCTGCGGTCAGCTTCTGAGACAGTAACTGTTGGCCCCGCACAGATGATTCGCTATCAAAATACTGATCCAACGACTCCTTCCGGAAAGGTAAAATCGATTGCCGTTGACAGTTCTGCAAACATTTCGCTTATTGTCAGTGAATTCGTTAATGTTGACTGGACTGTTCCGGATCCCATCGCCTTTATTAATGACGGAACCGCAGCAGATATTGCGACAACTGAAACAAGTACACAGCTCTCCGCAAATTGGGCAAGCTCGGCGGATGTAAACTCTGACATTGCACGCTATTGGTATGCCATCGGAACAGCTCCCGGAGCGACAGATGTCGT
>CAZCAD010000024.1:14016-15167 GCA_964496525.1 uncultured Flavobacteriales bacterium
ACGGTGACGCATACAGGATTAGACTTAACTTTCGGAACTACTTATTATTTCTCTGCTTTCGCCGAAAACGGTGCAGGGCTTTATTCGGACATCATCTCTTCAAATGGTCAATTGTTGCTTATTCCAACAGCGCCGCCTGTGGCATATTTTAATGTTTACAGTACTTACGTTTGTGAAACGGACTCAATTCAATTTGAGAATGCGAGTACAGATGCCGTGACATTTGATTGGGCCATTCCCGGAGCGATACCTCCAACATCGACAGATGTCAATCCATACTTTTTCTTTCCCGTTTCCGGAACTTATGAAGTGACCCTAACCGCAACCGGACCGGGTGGTGTAGATACTTATGTACAATCACTCTTGGTTGAATCTTATGGTCTGCTTACTTCTACATTTTCACCAAGCCTGACCTTAACAACTCTGGATGATCCTTTTATTGTCTTTTCAAATTCAAGCACAAATGCCAATGGATATCTATGGGACTTTGGTGACGGATACACATCAACAGATTTTGAGCCCTGGCATGAATATACGGCGGTTGGAATTTATAATGTAATGCTTATCGCAATCAACGGAACATGTCCAAATGACACAAGTTGGCAAACGGTTGAAGTAACGGAATCGCTCTCTATAATTGAAGAGCATGATAATGAAGTGCGTATCTTTCCAAACCCGGTAGAGGATGCTTTCTACATTCAGCTCGGAAACCAATGGTTGGAAAAAGAAGTTCGTCTGGATATTTTGGATTCAAGAGGTAGAATCCTGTATACCAGATCATTCGACCAAATGCAGAAACAGCATACGATAGAAATAGATTCGAGATTTGAGTCGGGTATCTATCTGATTCGGTTAAAATCGGATAGTTTGACCCATGAACAAAAGATTCTTGTAAAGAAGTAACCTTTATTCAAAAATTTTGTTATATTTGAGACAGAAACGTTCATTTATATGAGGTTTCAGGTTTTATAGTTTTTGCAAGAGAAAAGGAAATGGTTTACAGACGATTTCCTTTTTTTTTTTTGGATTTGATCTGATTAGCACGAGAGAAGGTGCTTTCATATCTTATTGTAAAGACTGGAAAGAGGCGGAAATAAGCTCAACTATGTTGATTTTGTCGTTTTCACGATTTCTGTAAATTACTGCAATAA
>CAZCAD010000025.1:0-15133 GCA_964496525.1 uncultured Flavobacteriales bacterium
TCCAACACTTTTCAATGTGGAGGCCATACCGTGAAGGGGAACTACACTTATAGATTGTATATATCTTGATACAGTTTTTTCAAGTTTTTCAAAAAAATCGCTAACTTCTTTGTAATTCAATCTGAGCAAGTATTTGGCAAGTTTGTCTTTTTCGTTGAAGCTTTTCCATTCACTTATTTTCTTCTGGATTTCTTTCATAGTTGTACTCTCTTCAGTACTAGCGTCTAAGCCAAATTTCCCAAAGCCCTTTAAGATGAGTTCGTAGGGGAAGTATAATACCTTAAACCCCAAAGAGTTCAATTGGGTAATAGCACCGCTGGTAAATTCTCCTGCAAGTACAACTCCCATAAAAGGAGCAAAGTTTTTATGAGTCGCAACTAGGGGCAAAATTGCTCCTTGAATTTCTTGAGCCTTATTCCGCGAATGTTTAGTGTATCTTCGCCACGCACTTTCAATAAAAGCAACAGGAGTTCCTATTCTCTTTTTTGTTCCACCACGTTCGAGAACAAAATCCAAATCGTGTGAATTTTCAAAAGAATCAACCCAAGTAACTTTTTTCCCGGACCTTACAGTTCTTGAGCCTTGAGTATCAAGAAAGAGCTTATGTTTTCTTGCGAATTTGGAAAGTTCCTTTTCAAACGTTTTTTCTAGGAAATCTCCAATAATTTGTCCCCATTTATGTGCAGGCGATTGTGCCATACTAACCGTTAATCCATAGGCGACCTTCGTGTAACGGTACCCGATGTTTTCTGTTTTTCCACTTAATATTTCTATCTCTTAGCTTTTCAAAACTATATGAGTCAAAACCAGCACTTATGGCCAATTCACCAAGCCACTTATCCACAGGGACATATACGCCGTAAGGAGCAGAATCTCCAACAACAAAACAGACCTTGCATCCTGAACGTGTCACCCTTCTTAGTTCATGAAACACTTGAGCCAAATCTCTGAAATAAGCCAATATCATTAGATGATAGTTCTTCTTTCCTCCTCTTGTAAGCCTAGTCTCAGCTAGTTCTGAATAAACTACTTCTAATTCTTCACTGATAGGATTTAAAAGAGATGAATTGAGGATTTCATCCGCCTGATCTTTTAATTTCGTAACATGCTGAGTACAAGCAGTTATAAGAAATTGCCGAACTTTTTCTTGGAGATCTCCCCATGAATTAATATCTCCCCAAAAAGTCATTTCTAATCTAGTTGCATCAGCGTAGTCATAATTGTTCGCGTATGGTGGTGAGGTAATGACTAGGTCTGCCCAATTATCCGGAACCGAAGGCATACTTCTAGCATCTTCCATAAAAATTTTCGAAAAAGGAGCGTTTGGATATCTCCGCTGCATGTTTGTCATATCTTGAACAATTTCAAATACTTTTCCTTCAAAAGCATGAAATGCATCGATGACTTTACCTTTTGACTTTGTTGGCTGAATATATTGCCATTGTGCAGTTCCGACCGGTGAGGTTACCCTGAGAATTGAAGTTATCACAAACCAATTCAGTTCTTTAATATCATCGGAGTCGTTAGATTCAAACCAAGCTTCCTTTAAAGCTTCTAATTTTTGAATAATTTCATTCGGATAGCATTTTTTAATTAGCTCTGGATAGTCAGTTCTCGTGATTTTTTTCTCTTTCGCATGTTTAAGAAGATTTTGTGCACACATTTTAAACACTTGCGGGTCTGTATGCCAGCTCATTTTAGCTTTAGCAATCCGATAAACATAGGGATGCGCTTCAATCCCAATTGAACTTACGCCAGCGAATTCGCTTTCAATCATTACAGTGCCGGAACCTCCGAATGGGTCCAAAATGTTTTGGCCATTTTCAGTTTCAATTAATTCCCTTACCCAAGCGGCCGAAAAACCGGCAGTATACCTATACCATTTATGAACAGGCAGTTTCATATTATTGACAAAGGTTGAGGATAGATCGGGCTTAATTTTGCTGGCTTCGGTCTCAAAGAGTTCTAGTTGGGGTTCCCGCACTTCACTTTCCATACTACTAAGTTAAACTTATAGAAGGCTTAAAAAGGGTCGCCGTTCTGAATTTATCCACAATATCCCTAAATTACCAATTAAGAAGAATCTTCTTCATCCAGCTTATCCTTATCCGGATTATAGCGAACGCCAAGAATTTTATATCCTACTCCTTCATCCCGATCGATCAAGGCCAATCGCTCAAACACTTCTCCAATAGGATCGAACTCAAACCGATAATCTAAATTAACTATGGTTACCCCATTGTCGTAACTTTTGTTAAAGCCCGTTTCTTTTTCAATGCTCTCGATCTTACCCCAGCTTTCGATCAATAACATCAGACCCATCCATGTGTCACGGCCATCAGCCTCTATTTGTTCCGAATCAACCAAATTGTCCAGAATATAGTCGTACTTGGCCGATTTTAAATTATCGTGATAATCATCGGCTACCTTTTGGGCTTCTTCTGTACTACAAGAAAGTAATAGGATTGGTACTAAAAACAGTAATAATATGGGGTTTTTCATTGATTTTCAGGCTTTCTCTAAAGTAATGATATTTTTCGTTTGTCAGCAATTTCGGTAACTTCAACTTGCGAAACGTGAGTTTAAATGAAAATTGAACCTTTGATATCGTTGGATGTATTAAAAAACAAGAGAAAGAAATGAAAACAGCTTTTAGCACCATATTGATAATATTAGTTGGGTTCCCGACCTTATGTCAAAATACAAATAAGGCTGCTAATAATGAATCCCTGGAAGGAATGGAGAGATCCTACACCAAAAAGAGGAATGGCATGCTCAATTCGAGCAATAAAGAACTGGAAGGTGAACAGCAAGATGAACTTGATTCGATCGTTGACGAAATGAAGACGGTGAATGAGGAATCTTTTGAGTACAATCTTACGGCCTACATCAACAGTAATTACAGCAGTTCTAAAAAGGAGAATCTGTTAAAGGCTTATCAGTTGCGTCCTGAATCAAGTAAAGTTCACATGGAACTGCTTGCAATGCACACCATCGAAGGAAATCGTTCAAAGCAGATTGAGTTTGCAAAAAAATTAAAAGGACAGTATTCTGTGAACAAATTGAATTACTTCCGAGATGCTTTACCGAACGAGAACGCGGGCTTTATGTTGGTCAGCAACAAGGCAGACGCTTATCCGATTTACGTGCTTCAGTTGATTCACAACGAAAAATCGGCGGTGAATATAATTACACTGGATTTTTTGAAGAATGACGATTATAGAACAGAAGTACAACGTTTGACAGGAATTGGAATGACTGAATTTGTCGGAAATGAAAAGGGTTTCATCAGCAAATTGTTGTCAGTTTCAAACAAAGATATTTATGTATCCGCAACGGTGAACCAGAATTACCTGTCGCGAGTAGCTGAAGGAACCTTTCTGACAGGTCTCTGTTATGAGTGGGATGTAAAAGACCAAAAAGGAGATCTTGAAAAGTTCTGGCAAAAGGTAAAAAAGAAAGACCTGTCTAAGATCACTTTGAGTAATAGTCATGATAGACGGCTCTATGGAAATTACCTGCCACCGCTATTGACACTCTACAAACTAAAGAAAATTAATAATGAACCCGATATCGTACTCCGATCAACAATAGAAGCATTGGCAACCAAAATCAACAAATCAGAACCGGTAAAAGATATTTTAATACAATACGATATGGACTGATTAATCCGCCTGAGGCGGACCAGATTACAGTGACATATTGAGTGAATTCCTAATCCATGTTCCGGAATGCAGCTCTATAAAAAGGACTATTCGACATATAGCGACGAAGAATTGATGCGTTTTTACAACGAGGGAGATTCTAAGGCTTTTGAAGAAATTTATGAGCGGTATGAGAATTTTATGGTCAACTTCTTTTACAGGAAGTTATGGAACGACAGGATTAAATCCGAGGATTTCGCACATGATCTTTTCACGAAGATTATCGATAAACCGGAATCCTTTGATCTTAGCCGAAGCTTCAAGACTTGGTTGTTCTCTGTAGCAAACAATATGTGTAAGAACGAATATAAGAGGCAAGAGGTAAGAAAAAATACGGCTTATGATGTGCCGGAAGGCTTTGAAGCAAAAGATGGGGCGATGTTGGCAGATAAAGTGGTAGATAAGGGAAGCTTTAAAGTGGAATTAGGGAGTGAGTTAAAAAAATTAAACGAGAAACACCGTGAGGTATTTATGCTAAGGCATTTTGAAGGACTTTCACTAAAGGAAATTGCTGATGCGCTGGAGATTAATACGGGAACCGTAAAATCGAGACTGCATCACGCAACCAAAGTTCTGGCAAATAGGTTGGTGGTTTTTAGAAAAACAATGCTATGAATGGGAATGTAGAAGATATTATAAAAAACAAGCAGTACTTCGAGCTGAGTAGTGAAGAACTCGGTGCGGTTAGCGAATATGCTAAAACAGAAGAAGAGTTCGAAGAGATGAAATGGTTTCTAACAAATGTGGGTGAAGCATTACAGGCATCAAAGATCGACGCAACAGCGAGTCTTAAGGGACGAGTGATGGATCATTTGACTGAATCTAAGAAACAAAAAGAATCATGGATAAATTCCGTGACTGTATTTCTTTTTCCTCAGGAAAAACGAATTTATCAGAAACCGGCTGTTCAAATATTCGCGGCGGCGGCCATCATCCTATTGGGAATATTTATTGTTGATCCTTTCGCCAATATGGAGGAAGATGCGGGAATCGCACAAGATAATCAGAAGTCGCGCGAAATAGTTTCAGATTCAGAAGAAGAGACCGAATCCAATGAGGAGGCCGAGGCTGAGGTGACAGATGAGTTAGTGGATGATGGCGTAGTAAATGAACTTGAGACTGCAAGAGAAATCACGGAATCTCGTGATGTTTCGGGACCTGAAATGAGGGCAGAGACCTGGCATGCGGATGATCCGTCAATGGACAGATACGAAACAGTGGTGTTGGTTGATAAATTAGAGAGTCCTGAGGTGGACGATATAATGACAGAAGATGAAGAGGGCGAAGACGATAGCGAGTATTATTATTGGGCCGCTGGTACTGACGGTAGTGTCGGTGATAATAACGCGACAGTGAGCAGAAATAAGAACATGCCGGCCGGAACTAATGACTCCATCGGGAATTTAAGTTCAAAATATCGAAAGGATAAAGATTTGCAAGACGAGCCGGGTGATGTAACGGTGGTAGCCAACCAAGAGCAAATCCAAGAGGAGGTTTCAACATTGGGTGGTTATAAAAGAGAACTGGACCACAAAGATGCTGTCAAGAAGCAGGAAAGTTCTAAAAATACTTCAAGCGATTCCAGAAAGGGAGAGGGCAAGAAAAAGTCAAAAAGGGATGAAGCGATCGCCTTTTCTGATCCTGGCGAAAAAGATGAAGAAACCGAACGACAAAATAAAGGAAAGAGTTCAGGTGAGGCTACCGTAGTCGCTGAGGATCCTGATACAGAAAGCAAACGAACACAAGCCGTTGCATCATCTGATTTGAAGACAAATGAAACGGCAAATGAAACAGTACCGGGTTTCACTTCGACTATCGACAACCCAAAGGAAAAAGAGAAGCTTCTCCTGGATGATGAGGCCGCGGATACTGATGACATGAGTGGTAAACCCGCGAAAACCCTGGATGAATCAAAAGAAGAAGTAATTCCTAAAGCGCTGCATATCAATAGCACCAAAGAATTGAAGTCGTTATTCTATACGATTAAATAGCAGATATATAGTGTCTGGTCGGAAACTGTCAATTTTTATGAAAAGAGTTATTTTTGATGCCTAAGAATCAAGAATTTGAGGAAAATGAAAATATCGCAAAAAGAAACTTTTCTAATTTTGTAGAGTTTCCGACCAGACACTATAAAGAGCCTATATTTCCCAGAGGTCTTCCTTGAGCATCCAGCCCGAATTTCCATTGACCTCTATTTCAACCCAGTCATCGTTCGTACCAACTAACTTTACCTTGCTGCCCTCATGAAGTGAGAAGCTGCTGCTCGCCTCTTCGAAGGGAGAGAGCTTAATTTGAACTTCAGAGACAATGATGATTCCCTTTGATCGGTCCTGAATAAAAGACAAATGATAGTGAGAGACGAAAAGCGATAACAAAAGCCCAAGGCCACAAAATCCACCAAGCAGCATGCTCCTGTTTTTCCATTTTCGTTTTTCCGTTTTGAAGAAAACAATCAGCATTAGCGCTACGATAATGCTAAATATCAAACTCAGATAAGGCCAGAGATTGATGTTCGGACCGTAAAACAGTCGTTTGAACCAAGTCGAGATTCCGGGGCGCTCATTGTCGATTCGATCAACGGTTAACATTCTGACAAAATCCAGATTGAATTGAGCGTCCTCATTGGAAGGATCGATTTTCAAGGCCTTTTCATAAGACCACACAGCTTTACCAATTTCGGATTGTTGGTAATAAGAGTTGCCAAGATTGTAATAAAGCTCAGACGATTGATGACCCTCACTGATTAACTTACCGTACATCTCCTCAGCCTCTTTGAAATTTCCTGATTCGTAAGATGCGTTTGCCCCAAAAAATTCAGAAGACTGCCCATGAGCCAGACTGAAAGAAAGAAGCGCACAATATGTGAGCACTGATCGAATCATATCTTAGCGTGTAATGAGTTGATCATGTCCTCCGTATCGGAAATCATCAGGTTAATATTATCTGCATCGATCGGTGAGTATTGAGCCATCTCAATCTTCGTCCAGCATTGTTCAAATTTCGAAACAACAGTTTCTTCAATATTCTTTTCTCTTAATGAAGAAGTAATATTGACCTTTGACAAATCGGATAAGGCTAGATTTAATTTTGAGGTGAAGAATCCGAATAAGGATGATTGAAGTGATTGTAGTGCCAGCTTTTCATCACCCTGCCCCAAATGTGACTTTGCCTGGTTCAGTACTCTCAAAGAGGATTTTTTAGCGCCCTTTTGTATTGCAGCCAGTTTCCCCATCTCACTTAAGTTTGAACGCCGACGAATAAAAAGGACCGTTAATATTGCCAGTGAAATTGGGCCGGTGACTGAGAGATAATACGTAAATGACCCATAGAAAAAATCATCTTGGCGATAAAATTCTGAGGAGGCAGTATTAATGTATCGAATGTCTGTTGTATCAACCGCAATAGGTTCTTTACCCGGAATTTCAACGATGTTTTTGGATCCCCGATGAATGATTATTTCGAGCTCGCCGGAGGATAATGAATCAAAGTTTTTGTCATAAACATCGAAGTAGGAGAAATTAAAAGGTTGAATTGTATAGTCGCCTTTCTCTTTCGCCAAAACAGTATACGTATAAACTCTTGAACCGCTCAGTCCGGCTTCGGTAACCAAGATGGTATCTTCTATTTCAGGATCAGGGCTGTATAGTTCTAAACCATCCGGTAAATTAATTTGCGGTGGATCAAACGAATCAAAATTTCCCGTTCCACTCAAGGTCATTTTCATTTCCAGGGACTGATTCTCTTTTAGTTCCACTTTATCCATTTCAAAGTCCATTGAAAAATCTCCAACCAAACCGATGTAATTATTCGGAGAATCTAAGGGAAGCTGAATGGCATGAATGATTAAGCCATTGGAATATCCATCGAGACGGTAACTGTCAAAAATGCCCTGATCGTACCACATGGATCCATAAGAAGGTTCAATCTCAATTTCTCCGGCTCTCAGCGGAATGCACATTTCTCTGCGAAGTTCAATTACATAATATCTATTGCCTTTAATGTCCTGCTGAATAATTTTGTAGACATCCATCGGTTTTCGCAAGTCCTGGCGCTGGAGGCCGGATGAGCCCCCATTCACATAATTCTCTACATCGGAAGGGCGTTTTTTCGAATAGAATTTCAAAGACAAAATAAATGGCTCTCCTTCAAAAACTTCAGTTTTGTTTGATTCGAGTGTCAAATAATGATCTGCTACGCCCTCTCTAAGTTTGCTTATTTCTTCTTGAGAGGCAATTTTCATTTTTATTTCAGATGATTCATAAGTCTTTTTCTTGCACTCCATCTCTGCCTTTTCGATCGTGTAAATTCCCATTTCCTTTGCACGCAGATACCATGTGAATGTATATGTCGTGCTGGATGATTTCTTCCCGTTAACAACCTGAGAACTGTGATAAGAACCTTGAATCGGACCGCCTAATATTTGCAATCCTCTAAATCGGGGAGGCGCGATCTGGCAATTTTTTGTGGAGGTGAGTGTGTAAGTAAACTGTTCATTGACAGCAACGACATCCTTGTCCACCTCTGCAAACAATGCAGATTGTGCAATGCCTTGGGCACTAAGCAATAAAATGAATATGAACAAAATTAATTTCATTATTTACCAATCCTTCTTTCGCGATTTACCGGTTCCAACAATTTTTCGTTTTTCCAGTTCTTCCTGAATTTCCTTCTCTCGCTTATAAGCCGCCTCTAAAATTCTACGGGCCTGTTCCTTGGATATTTTATTGGTGGAGTTATTTCGATTTTCCCTGTTGGGCTCCTTGTCTGACTCATTTCCATCTCCTTCGCTCTCATTCTCTTTTTCCTTTTCATTCTCATCACCTTCATTCTCATTCTGATTCTCATTCTCATTCTCATTCTCATTCTGACCCTGACCCTGACCCTCATTCTCATTCTCATTCTCATTCTGACCCTGACCCTGATTCTGATCTCGCTCTTCCTCTTGTTTCTTTAAAAATTGAGCATAAGCCAGGTTATAGCGAGTAGCCTCATCAGCAGGATTCAGCCTGAGACCTTGCTTATAAGCATCAATCGCCTCGTCCAGTTTTTTATTCATGAAAAAAGAGTTGCCCAGATTATGAAAGACTTTCGCTTCTTCAAATCGACTGGGGGCAAGACCGTTAATAGACTCAAATAGCTCAGCCGCCTTCCCATAATTTTTTAGCTGAAAATACGTGTTGGCCACATTGAAATTGGCTTTAAAGTTCAATGGAGATTCATCCAGCGCCTGTTTGAAATAGTACATGGCCTCTTCATAATCTTTTTCATCCGTGAAGAGATTTCCCTTGTACATATTTCGCTTAAAATTGTCCTGGGTCATTCCGGATCCGGAACAGACTAAAATCAATATGAGTAAAATTCTATGCATTGTATTCTTGTAATTTGTGCACGAGACCCGATCGTTTTTCACTTAAAAAGAATTCAACGAAAAGCAGTAAAAGTCCGATGGCCAAAAACCACTGGTACTGATCTTCAAAATCTGTATACAGTAAGGATGACATTTCTTTTTTCTCTATTTCTCTAACCGAGCTGAGTACATCCTCTAAATTAACATACGTCTGATCTGCCCTGGTGTAGACTCCTCCTCCCTCTAAAGCGACTTTTTTTAACATTTTTTCATTTAATTGGGTGAAGACGGTTTTGCCATTATGATCCTTTTTCAGACCCTGTATTCGTCCATTTACAAAATCAGGAAAGGGTGTTGGTACCATTCCACCCATACCGACAGTACTGACTAAAACGCCGTTTTCATAGGCTATTTCAGCCGCCTCTTCCGCATTTCCTTCATGATCTTCACCATCCGAAATAACAATAATCGCTTTGTTTACTCCATTCCCCATGTCAAAAGAGGTCATAGCCTTGTCAATAGCGAGGCCAATCGAAGTTCCTTGATTAGTCATCATTTCCGGACGAACCGTCGAAAGAAACATTTTAGCGGCTCTGTAATCGTTCGTTAAAGGAACCTGAATAAAGGCGTCCCCCGCGAAAACGATAATACCAACCTTGTCGCCATGCATTTCATTCAACATTCGCTCAACCGCCATTTTGGAGACTTCAAGGCGGTCTTTTTTAGCGTCCAGATCAAGTGCGCGCATGGAGTTTGAAATGTCAATCGCCACCATAATTTCAATTCCCTCATTCACTGCTCTGTTGTTTCCTCTTCCGTACTGTGGATTCGCTAATGCCAAGACTATAAAGGCTATTCCATTTCGGAATAAGAAGAATTTAAAAAAAGATTTTAGGGTTGAAACGGGGGAGGTAAGATAAGCCAACAAACGTCCGTCTGCCAAAGTTGATAGCTTTCGATTTTTCCATTTCAACAGGATAAAATAGGCAAGAACCAGTACAGGAATGGCATACATTAAATAGAGATACTGCCGGTTCTCAAACTTGAAGGCTTCCACCTGGTCCAGCATATAATAGTACAAGCTAAAGAACAGTGACCAGAAGATCACTTCCCATGCTAAGACGGCAATCAATAAGCTGCGTAAATCGTATTTATGCTCATTCATTTTAAGGGATACTTTTTAACCAACTGTTTGCAATTATTTTGTAGGCAAGGATCAGAATTAATCCCAATCCCAACATGCCATAATATTTTTCAGGAGGACTTACGCGATATTCCAAAACCTTCACCTTAGATTTTTCGAGCTGATCAATCTCTTTATAAATGTGATCCAACTGATTTTTATTTTCTGCACGATAAAATTCACCACCCGTTATTTGCGCGATTTCGGTCAGCAGTTTTTCGTCAATCGGAATTTCAATATTCTGAGTGACGGTTCCAAAGGCAGTTTGCATTGGAAAAGGTGCCGGTCCATCTTTACCCACTCCAATTGTGTAAACACAGATACCATATTCCTTCGCTACATTGGCGGCCGTAATCGGATCCACCGTTCCGGTATTGTTCACTCCGTCAGTAAGTAGAATTATGACCTTGCTCTTTGCGTCACTTTCCAATAATCGATTGATAGCTGTTATTAAGCCAACTCCAATCGCCGTTCCCTGAGCGACCATTCCGGTTTTCACTTCGGAGAATAAACTCTTGAGTAATTCGTGATCCCCCGTGAGCGGTGCTTGTGTATACGCTTCTCCCTCGTAGACAACCAACCCAATTCGATCAGACGGCCGTTCTTCGATAAAGTCCAATGCTACTTCTTTTGCGGCCTCAAGACGATTCGGAGAAAAATCTTCCGCCAACATACTACCCGACACATCCATGGTGATTACGATGTCGATTCCCTCCATGTTTTTCTTTCGGTATTCGTCGATGTCTCGGGGCAGATAGGGGCGAGCCAATGAAAGAATTACGAATGAGAGTCCGGCGAGAAAAACGAATAAATTAAGATGTCTGAAAAAAGCGATGAAATTAAACCTGCGTTTTCTAAATGAACTCAGGGTCGACAAATTGATCCGGCTGAACGATCTATTTTCTTTGTACAAATACCAGGCGATAATTATGGGAATAATCAGGAACAACCAAAACGCATCTTTATCGAGATAGTCGTAGGCAAAGGGCTCTATGTCTAAATAATCAGTGATCCGTATTTTCATTCCTCGTCCTCCTTCGCTAAAGCTACGGAGGACTCATTGTCCAGACCCCCTTTGTCATTCTCTTCTTCCTTTTTGGTTTTGTCGACAAACTCAATTGATCGACCGAGTGAAACATATCCAAGTTCGTTGTCCGGTTTCACCCTGGCAAACTTCACCATGTCGGCCTGAGTCAGAATTTTGCGCAGGAATTCTTTGTCCTCATTCGTGATATCAGAGTATTTCAAATCATCGATAATTTCTCGGGTCGTTTGTTCCATTGCAAAAATCTGGAATCGTTGCTCAAGATATAGTCTGACCGTATCTGTTAAATCAGAGTAATAACGCTTTTTGTCTTCAGATTTCCATGCCTCTTGCTTTTCCAATGCATGCAAGGCATTTAAAGCGGTTATATGAGCCGGTATCATCGGAACCTCAATAATTTCTTCTCCCTCTTTTTTCTTACGAACGGCTCTGATAATCAAGAAAATTAAAGCGATTAGGGCAAAACCGGCAAACCAATACCAATTTGCTAAAAACCAATCTTTGGTTCGCTCGGTAAAACTGTAATCCACCACATAATTATCCTTGTTTGGCATAATGCCTTTGGAAGTATCGACCTTCACCGTTTCCACTTTCAGAAATTCAGGATTGGTATAATAAACCGAATCGTTCAGTTCAATTTTTTGCGGTGGTATCGGAAATTCTCCCTCTTCAAATGCAGTCAAGACCAGTTTCTGTTCGCGCTGATACAGGCTGTTCGTTGAGTCGATTAAGGATTCGTAATCAATGGTTCTGTCAAGAATTTCGATCTCATCGGTAATCCTATCGTCATAGTATGGCCAACCGATCAACGCATCTTCATTTGGATTTTCATAGGTGAAGTAGAAATGAAGAATCGCTTGTTCTCCAATTCTTATTCTTGGCTGCTCCAACACCATTCTGGCCTCCTGAGCCACTGGCATTGATGAGATAAAACAAAGAAGATATGTCAGCAGCACAACTTTCATCCACGGTTTTTGAATAAATTCATGAGCGGTTTGATATAGCCTTCGTCCGTATATATCTCGGCGAAATCGGTTTTCGATTTGCGAAATAGTTTTCGAAGCTTTTCATCTCTTTCCTCAGCAGCTTTGGCATATCGCTTTCTTACTTTATTTGATGAGGTGTTGATCCATTTTGACTCATTGCTTTCAAGATCTTTCAGAAGTGCAATCCCGATATCCGGCAATTTTTGTTCAGCTTTATCAAGCACTTTCAGGGCCACGACATCATGCCTTCGAGAAGCAATTTTCAAAGAATCAGCGAACTGCAGTTCGCCCTCTTCATCCTCTTCGTCCATGAAATCACTCAACACAAAAGCAATGCTCCTTTTCTTCACCATCTTAGCGAAATACTTCAATGCCTCAGAGATGTTTGTTTGAGTTCCACTTGGTTCAAAATTGATCAACTCACGAATAATTCTCAGAATATGAGATTTACCTTTTTTCGGCGGAATGAATTTTTCGATTCCGTCAGCGAACATGATTAAACCGATTCTGTCATTGTTGGAAACTGCCGAAAATGCAAGAACGGCACAGAGTTCAGTGATCGTTTCTCGTTTCAGTTGATTTCTGGTTCCAAACATTCCCGAAGCCGAAATGTCAACTAAAAGCATAACCGTTAACTCCCGCTCTTCTTCAAATACTTTTACAAAGGGTTCGTTGAAACGGGCTGTTACGTTCCAGTCAATGGTCCTGATCTCATCTCCAACGGTATAATCACGAACTTCACTAAAGGCCATTCCTCTTCCTTTAAAGGCAGAGTGGTACTCACCCGAAAAAATCTGGTTTGAAAGACCTTTGGTTTTGATCTCGATCTTCCGAACTTTTTTTATGAGTTCTTTGACTTCCATCTAATGCAAATACTCTATGTTTTTTAGCCAGGAATATCCTTTTTCATGCACGTAAACTGCATTTACTCCAATGTCCTTTAAAACCTCATCTTCAGACCAGGGTTCGTCTCTTCCCCAAATCAAAAAAAGTTCGGAGTCAGCAAGTTCCCAAGCTATACCCGCTCTATTCTCTGAATCATTTATGGTTGTTCCCCGGTAATATTCCGTTTTAGGTAAGTTGATTTCAACATTTTGCATCACCAAACGATAATACTTTACTGAGGTATCACTATCAAACATTCCCTGCGGAGATTCATCCGTAGAGTAATAAGAGAGCGGATATGCTTCTTTCTTTATCGTTCCTGTCACTTCGTAGTAAGTATCACTGCTTTTTCCGGGAAGTTTTTCGAATCCTAAATAAATTCCACTAATACTGTGTGCGGTTTTACCGCTGTAAATATCTCCTTTGACAGTAAGCTGCTCGTTGAGCAGAAAAAAGGGCTCTTGATAAATGCTTTTGATTTTTGTCTCCTCAAACAATCGCCCAGAGCCCGAAAATTCATATACTTCAATTCGGTCATAAACGTCAATTCGGTTGTCCTCAATCATTAATCCGCCCATGCGGTATGCAAGTAGATTTCCTGAATTTCCCCAGGGATATAAATTTTGAGCAGGATTGAGTTTTTCCATCCTGAGCGTGGTATCAAATTGAAATCCCTCGTTATTTGTAAAAATTACCTGGTACAAACTGTCCCCCAGTTCAATCAATTCAATTTGTCCCTCAGCATTTGCATACACCCTACCGGCAACTTCTGGAGGATTATCGTCTTGAACAAGCGCATTTTCTGATTCACCGGCACTCGATTGACAGCCGAATCCAACCACCAGAACTGCCAATATTTTAATCGTATTTTTCATAAATTAGTTTAAGGGACTTCAATGAAATCCATGATCTTTTTTACAATATCCGCTTGAGTGATATCCTCCGCTTCTGCTTCGTAAGTCAGCCCAATTCTATGTCTCAAGACATCCGGACAAACGGCTCTTATATCTTCAGGAATTACAAATCCCCGATGGTTGATGAAGGCATAAGCTTTTGCTGATAGAGCCATATTGATGGATGCTCTTGGCGATGCCCCTACACCAATCCAATGTTCCAGCTCATTTAGGCCATAATCTTCAGGGTTCCGTGTTGCGAAGACAAGATCAATAATGTACTTTTCAATTTTTTCATCGAGATAAACCTCGCGAACCAACTCTTTAGCCTTAAGAATCTGATCAACACTTACCTTGGATTGAGCTTGCGGAAATTCCCCCGCCGCAATGTTTTGTCGAACAATTAATTTTTCTTCCTCTTTGGATGGATAATCCATATAGACCTTCAGCATAAATCGGTCAACCTGGGCTTCAGGCAGAGGATAAGTTCCTTCTTGTTCGATTGGATTTTGAGTAGCCATTACCAGGAACGGTTCGGGCAGTTTGTACGTATTTTCGCCTAAGGTGACCTGTCGTTCTTGCATCGCTTCAAGCAGGGCAGATTGAACTTTAGCCGGTGCTCTGTTGATCTCATCTGCCAAAATGAAATTGGCAAAGACCGGTCCCTTCTTAACAGTAAACTCTTCCTTTTTCTGATTATAAATCATCGTACCGACGACGTCGGCTGGAAGCAAATCAGGAGTGAATTGAATTCGGTTAAAATTTCCGCCAATCGTATCCGACAATGTCTTGATGGCTAAAGTCTTGGCAAGCCCCGGAACTCCTTCAAGCAGAATGTGGCCGTTCGCAAGTAATCCGATCATCAGCCGATCGATCATGTATTGCTGTCCAACAATGACCTTTCTGATCTCAGTATTCATCTCATCCAAAAATCCACTTTCTGCCTGAATCAGGGCATTGGTTTTTTCGATTGAACTAGCGGTTTGACTAGTAGGAATATCCTCCATTTTTCTCTGTTTTAAGTCTAATCTCACAAAGTTAAATACAGTATACGCCTTCTATAAGAGGGTCGCTGTTAATAATTGTT
>CAZCAD010000026.1:0-14601 GCA_964496525.1 uncultured Flavobacteriales bacterium
AAAACAAAAAATAACTTCGCTATAATTCAATGACTTATTATTTTACAGTTCCTTAGACCGAGATGAGAGGACTAATTTTCATCATTTTAATGACTGTTTCCGGCTCAGCTGCAAATGCGCAGAAATCCTTTAATGGGATATCATTTGGTGCGACCTGTTCATTTGGAAACAAAATCAACCGCTTTGGCCTTCAAATTTCGGGATACTATAACTATGCCTTTGCTCAGGCAAATTCTCAGTTGGCGATTTATTACAATATCAGATCGATGGCTTTAAAAAAAAGAACGTTCGAAATTCAGTGGGGTCTTGGAGTTGAATTGGGATTTGGAAGAGAAGATTCAGTTCGAAATGAATTTGTAGGATTAGGTGAGAACAATATGGAACATATTTATTCAGCCGGATACTCCTACCTGCGATATTGGGATTGGCAAGGGACTTCGCAGTCGGCAGGAATTTTTGATTTGAATATTATTGACTTTAGGATTATTGGTGAGAATGATTTATTTGGAGGTGGAAAGGGTTGGAGAGATCGTTTCAGAACAGGCGGATTGATGATAGAATATCAGTACGAGAAGTTTAAATTTGCTTTAAGCACTGCCATATGGACAGGCGACTACACTGGATGTAAAACAGTTCAGGATTCCATTTATCCTGCGCGATTTGGTTATCGATTGCAAGAAGGATCTGAATTTGGAGATCGATCAGTGGGATTATTTAGTGCTCAAGTAAGGTACCTTCTGCCATACAATCAAATGCCAAGAATTGATTTAGGCTTTGATTCCGAGCGAGTGCGAAATTTCTTTCAAAATCGGCTGATTCATAATATGCGCTTTTTTCCAGGAAAATGGATCAAGCATCCGCAGGGTCATATTCCGATGCTTCAAAAAGATGGATCACAATATCTGTTTAGAGATGGACAAAAGATTAAGCCGACTTCATTTTACTTTAATCTTGGCTTGAATAATTTTCCCTTCTACTAAGGCTGCTTATTTTTATACACCACCCAATCACCCCAATAAATAAAAGACGAAAGAAAATAAATCTTACCTTAGTTTGCAGCAAAACTAATGTATGTCAGACAAGCTCGACGAACTTAATAAGAAAATTCAACAGGCACTTCAGGGAGGTGGTGAGTCAAATATTAAGACCCAACATGATAAAGGCAAATTGACTGCCAGAGAGCGAATCGCTCTTCTGGTTGATGAAGATTCTTTTGAAGAAATTGGTATGTTGGCGATGCATCGTTCAACGAATTTTGGTCTGGATAAAAAGAAGTTCTATGGCGATGGGGTTGTCACCGGGTTTGCAACAGTTAACGAAAGAGCTATTTATCTTTTTGCACAAGATTTTACGGTTATTGGAGGATCTCTTGCCGAAATTCATGCAAAGAAAATTGTTCGAATCATGGACTTGGCTTTACAAAACGGCGTACCTCTAATTGGGCTGTGTGATTCCGGTGGAGCAAGAATTCAGGAGGGAGTTGTTTCGCTTGGTGGATACGCCGACATATTTTATAGAAATACGATAGCTTCAGGCGTGGTTCCTCAAATATCTGCGATTATGGGCCCCTGTGCCGGTGGCGCAGTATACTCCCCGGCATTGACCGATTTTACATTCATGGTAGAAGGAACATCCTTTATGTTTGTTACCGGTCCAAACGTCGTAAAGACAGTAACCCACGAGGAAGTGACTTCCGAAGAGTTAGGAGGAGCGTCAACTCATTCTGAAAAATCAGGAGTCGCACACTTTTCTGAAAAAGATGATCTACAGTGTATTAATAGCATCAAGAAATTATTGTCTTACCTGCCTCAAAATTGTGAAGAAGAATCTCCACGTTATGAATATGAGGGTAAAGACGAACTCAGGGAAGAGTTGAATACAATTGTTCCGGAAAATACAAACACCCCTTACGACATTAAGGATGTTATTCGTCAAATCGTAGATCAAGATTCATTTTTTGAAGTTCATAAAAATTATGCAGAAAATATTGTCGTCGGTTTTTCCTTTCTCGAAGGAAAGAGTATTGGAATTGTTGCGAATCAACCCGCTTTTCTGGCGGGAGTATTAGATATCAATTCATCCAAAAAGGCCGGTCGCTTTGTTCGATTTTGTGATGCCTTTAATATTCCACTTCTGGTTTTTGAAGACGTTCCCGGATTTTTGCCGGGCACTGATCAAGAATGGATCGGAATAATCTCCAATGTCGCAAAATTGCTGTATGCTTTTTGTGAAGCTACAGTTCCAAGAGTCACCGTCATTACAAGAAAAGCTTATGGAGGTGCTTATGATGTGATGAACTCAAAACACATCGGTGCTGATATGAATTATGCATGGCCAACTGCCGAGATTGCGGTGATGGGAGCAAAAGGCGCCGCCGAAATTATTTTCAAAAAGGAAATTAGTGAGGCAAATGACCGCGAAGCAAAGCTCGCCGAAAAGGAGGCAGAATTTGCAAAACTCTTCTCAAATCCCTACGAAGCAGCTGAATATGGCTTCATTGATGAGGTCATCGAGCCTGCCCAGACCAGAATCAAGCTAATTAAAGCATTCGAGATGCTAAAAAACAAGGTCGACCGGCTTCCACGCAAAAAACACGGAAATATCCCCCTTTGATGGTAAAATACGGCCCTTCGTAGAAATTTTAGGCCTTATTAAACCTTTCTTGAAGTTTACGGTCTAAGGCTTGTCTATCTTTGTGACGACTAATTAACAAACATGAAAAACGTATTATTCCTATTGCTAATGAGCATCGGTATTTGCTCAATCTCACAACTATCCGGTGAAATATCTTATACTACCAAAGTAAACCTGCATAAAAACCTTCCCGATACAGAACGTGGAGAGCGGATGAAGGAATGGATACCGGAATTTTCTGAGTTTAATAACAAGCTCGTATTTACTTCTACCGAAACCCTTTATAGAAACATTGAGGAAGAAGCAGATGAAAGCATGCTTGATGAAGAAAGCGGTGGCGGTCGGCACATGCGATGGATGCAGAGAAGGATGGCACCACCGAGTGACATTGTCTACTGCGATGTGGAGAATGGATTGATCATACAGAAAAAAGAATTCATGGATAAAACTTTTCTCATTCGTGATACCCTCCACATGAGCAAATGGAAACTAACCGGTGATCAAAAAGAGGTTTCAGGAATGAGTTGTATGAAGGCTGAATATATTCCCGGAGAAAATGATAGCGACAATGTGGTTGTTTGGTTCACACCTGAAATTCCTGTTTCATCAGGTCCTGCAGGATTTGGTGGATTGCCCGGATTAATTGTGCACCTAAATAAAAATGATGGCCAAGTTCAAATATCTCTTTCGGCAATTGTAATGAGAGATATTGAAAAAGAAGAAATTGAAGAACCCAAAAAGGGAAAAGTTGTAACAGAGGCAGAATTTAACGAGATCAAGCGTAAGAAAATGGAAGAACAGCGTCAGCAGTGGGGTGGAAGAGGGGGTTTTCATCACTAAGCAAGCAAGACGTTAACCTTTTTTAACTTCCCTTTAACCGGTCTTTAACTTATGACGCATGGCTTATCACCTAGCTTTGTCGGCAAATAATTAAAAGAAGACAAAATGAAAAATATTCTCTTAGCACTCAGTATTTCAGTTGCAGCGATTGCCGTTGCTCAAGCTGAAGGTGAAGTAACTTATACGACCAAAATTGACCTGCATGCCTCATTGCCTGAAGGCGAAAATGCAGAAATGCTAAAATCAATGATTCCGCAATTTTCGGAAACGAAAAGCACATTACTGTTTACATCTACGGAGTCTCTGTATCAATCAGGAGTGGGAACTTCTGAGACTGAGGAAGAAGCCTTGAATGATGATGAGCAAAATGTGACATTCAGATTATCTTTCGACCAAGCTGACGAAAAAATCTACACGGATGTTGAAAATGGATTGGTTGTGGAGCAAAGGGAGATGATGGATAAAGTATTCTTGATTAAAGATACGATCAATCCGGCGAAATGGAAAATGACTTCTGAGACAAAAGCAGTATCAGGTTTAACTTGCATGAAAGCGACCATGGAATCAGATGATGGAACGATAGAGGCATGGTTTAAACCTCAAATCCCCGTCTCATCGGGTCCTGCCGGATTTGGAGGGCTGCCCGGACTGATCGTGCATCTAAGCATGAACGATGGAAACTTCACTATTTCAGCTACGAGTATAATTCCGCGGGAAATTGGGAAAGATGAAATTATCGCACCTAAGAAAGGAAAAGTTGTAACAAGAGAAAAATTTGCTGAACTGGAAAAAAAGAAAATGGAGCAGATGCAAAAACAATACAGTGGTAGTGGAGATGGAAATGTGATTATGATTACGAATTAGAAGCTGGAAACGCGAAAACGATTGTCATGAAAAAAATATTAGTCATTTTGTTGATTTGGTTTGCCGGAACGGCGAATAGTCAATCAGTAAAAATTTATGGACAAATCCTCGATTCATTGGAAGGACCGATTCCGGGAGCAACGGTTATGTTAGTTGGCGCTCAGGATTCAATCTTAAAATCCTTCTCAGTGTCAGATAGGGACGGTCTGTTCAATTTCTCGAATATTAAAGCGGGAGATTACATTTTCAAGGCATCATTCTTTGGATATAATCCATACGAAAAAGCAATTTCAATTAGCAAGAATTCACAAGATACTGCTGTTGGCAAAGTGCAGCTGCAAAGCAAAATGCTTAATAAGGTTACTGTCCAGGGACACTACATTCCAATTCAGATTAAAGGAGATACAATCGAGTATGATGCCCGAGCTTTTGAAACCGATGAGCATGATGTAGTGGAAGATCTATTAGCTCAAATGCCGGGGATTGAGGTAGCTGAAGATGGAACGATCACTGCTCAGGGCAAGGAAGTAGAAACGATTTTAGTGGACGGTGAAGAGTTCTTTTCGGATGATCCAACACTTGCCACGAAGAATCTTCCGGCCAAGGCGGTTGAAAAAGTACAGGTTTTTGACAGACAGTCGGATATGGCAGAGTTTACAGGTGTTGACGACGGTGTAGAGACAACAACCATCAACCTGAAATTGAAGGAATCTCATAAAAAGGGATTATTTGGAAATATTGAAATGGCCGGAGGAACCGACGCCCCGATCATGCCGGGTGAGACCTTTGAAGATGTATTCCGTTACAGTGCAAAAGGAAACATTCACTATTTCAAAAAGAAATGGCAGCTGTCTTTAATTGGGATGTCCAATAACGTGAATGAAACAGGATTCAGTATCCGGGATTACATTAATTTCATGGGTGGAATTTCGAACATGATGAGAGATGGCGGAATGGGATTCCAGAATTTAGGCGGAGGATTAGCCATGAGTGGCGGAGGAAATAATGATGGCTTCCTCAACACCAATGCAACCGGATTCAATTTCAACTATAAACCATCTAAACAAACAGTATTAAATGCGAGCATCTTCTTTAACAACTTTGATAAATCATACATTAAAGATGTTGATCGCACCACTTACTTCACCGATTCAAGTTTATTTACCAATGAGATAGTCGATCAACAAAGCACAACGATGAATAATAGAGGGAACTTACACTTTGAGCAGAAATTCGACTCTACTCATTTCTTCAATATCGATTTATCAGGAAGCTGGGATTTGGCGAATTACTTCAACGGAAGTTTGGTTAACAATTATGACTCACCTGATGAAGCCACTAAGCTGCTGATATCGGGATTCAATACAAAACTTGAACAAGATAATTTCAGTTACAACTATTCCAGTGCAATCGACTATCGTAAGAAATTTGCTAAAGCCGGCCGATTTACCGGAGGCGGTGTCTCATATAGTGGATCAAACGGTGATGCCTCAACCACACTTGATTATCTAAGTACACTCTATTCGATGGGTGTAGGAACTCCAAATTCCATCAGCCAAATTCAGGACATGATCGAAAAAACAGGAAACCTGAGAACCAACTGGATGTGGTCAGAGCCATTGTCAAAGAAAACACTTTTACAATTCGAATACACCTATCGCAGAAAAACTTCGGATCGTGATAAAGATGTGTTCGACATAGACTCTGACGGAAATCAGACTGTCAACAATTTCTTTTCGGCAGAAGCGGATTATTTGACATTTAGGCATCAAGCGAACATTAAACACAAATACATCAGTAAGAAACTACGAACTACTTTGGGTGCAACATATCAATACATCAACCTTTCCGGAGATTCAATCTTCACAGCACCCAAGGAGTTTCATTATGTGATGCCTTCCTTCAACATGCAGTGGGATGTCAGTAAAAATGGGAGCTTTAGATTTAACTATAGCACTTCACTGACACTACCATCTCTAAATCAACTTCAACCTCTACCAGACAATTCAAATCCGGCTGAGATTATTCTTGGAAACACCAATTTGGAGCCGGAGTACAACCAAACTACTCGAATCTCCTTTCACAAGTTTGATGAATTCACCTTTACACATTTCATGGCATCACTTTCTGGTACGTACGTCAGAAACAACATTACCTACGCACAAAATATCAATCAGTTTTTGATAAGAGAAATCACACCTGAGAATTTGGGTGAAGAATATTCTTCCAACGCTTATATCGCAACCGGGTCTTCATTGCACAGCATTCACACCAAATTCAACATTTCGAACACTACGACATTGGCCAATGGTATTGTTATGCTGAATGGAAAACAAGATAAATACACCTCCTTCTATACTCAACCTAAAATCACAATCGAGAATATTAACAAGAAGATCATCAACATCAAAACAGGATTTACATATACCTGGTCCAAGAATTTCTATAGAGACAATGATGCTTTTGATAACAGTTATTCGAATTATAACTATTTCGGAACATTGAAAATCAGATTGCAGGATCGTTGGGTATTTAGAGCCGACATTAACCACTACTTCTATCCTGACTTTGATGATGAAAACTCGCAACAAATAATTTTGGATGCCAAGATCGGGATCAACCTGACAAAGTCTAAGAAACTACAGGTTTATATAGCCGGATATGATTTATTAAACCAGAACACCGGGATTAGTCAATATTATTTGCAAAATATTTACGAGAAAGAAACAACAACGACATTGGCGAGATACTTTATGTTAGGATTTAAGTATTCCTTCCAAAAGCTTGGAGCCGCAAAGTAGCAGTTCCAAATAGTAGATTCGAGTAAGGAATAAGCATAGCTCGGAGATTTTTTCATAACGCCTTCCTAAATTTTCAGGAGGGCGTTTTTTCGTTCTTTAACATAAAGAATGTTAAGCCACATACCGGTTTCGACCATTCCCACGTAATTTCACAAAAAATGACATCTATGAAGACAGTTATTGGAGTAATATGCATGACCTGTAGCCTCAATGCAAATGCACAAATGAATGGTGCAACGATTAATTATGATGAAGTAATTTCTTCTCTTCCACAGGCAAAGGAAATCGAAGCAAGACTCATCAATCATATGAAGGAGTTGGAAAAAAAGTTGAAAGAGTTTTGTGAAAGCCCAAGCTATCCCGATCAAGGTAATTTATCGAATAAGGAATATCGTGAATTGATTATGAAATTGACGGAAGAACAAGAACGTCAGATCAAAGAATTTCAGATGCAGGCGCAGCAGGAAATGGAGCAATATCGCCTCGAATCTGAAAGAACAATCCGAAAATTTATTAAATCCAAAATGGAAGAGTTCTCTGTTCAAAAACAACTGGATTTTATCAGCGCTGATCAAGAGACATTTATTTGTCCTGCTTGTGCAGATTATACCCAAGAATTTATCGCCTTTGTGGAGGAGAACTGATCTTTCTCTGTTTATGTGTATGGAGTCGATCATCATGGTGGATCGGCTCCATTTTTAATTTGTTATATGAAAACACTACTGCTAATACTTTCATTTTGGAGCATTCAAAATGCGGCGACACAACCTACGGGCTATATTAATCTTGAAAATAGTATAGCTGATGTTTCTTACCCTGACGGCTCAGCCGACAATCTCTATCCACTTTTTGATCAGTTACGGTCAACTGTTATGCACCGCGATAGTCTGTCAGGCTTGAGATTTCGTAATAAAAAGAAGATTATGAAAGAAGAGAATGCAAAGGTTGTCAAGATTCAACAGCAATACGTTCAGGCTTATCATATGGCGGAGAAAGCTAAATTGGACTTTATCTTAGAAAAGATTGAAAATTTTAGATCTTCAAGAAAGCTGGGAGAAATATCAGTAGAAGAGGATTTTGTGTGTGAAGATGATTGTATAGACTATACCTTGGATTTCTTAGACTTTCTTCATCGCTAAGTCAGCAGTGGTCTGAATTTCAACCTTTTCCTGAATTTGTTGTATTAGTTAAAAAAGTGTGAAATTCATTTTTTATCGAGAATTTGGGTTTACCTTTTAGGAGTACTTACATTGTCTAATGAGTACCACGAAGTGAACGAAGAGAAAATCATATACTTTCTGCAGAATAAGCAGCATGAGCGGGCTTTTACAAAGCTGTACAAACACTTTGCTAAAATCGAAAAGCACGTTCTTGCTAATTCAGGTTCAAAAGATGAAGCTCTGGACATTTTTCAGGAAGCCTTGGTCACTTTGTATAAAAAAGTCAACACTAAAGATTTTGACCCGGAGGTTAAGGTTGTTGGATTTCTGATTACTACCTGCAAATTCTTGTGGAGCAATGAGCTTCGTAAAAAGAAAGTGCGTCAGCGCAGCGATGATTCGAAACTCGATCGCTTGGAATACGAAGATGATATGGACGGAGCTTTTGAGAAAGAGAGCAAAATTCAGCTCATTGAAAAAGCGATTCAAAGTTTGGGCGATAAATGCAAGCAGATTTTGGAATCATTTTACTTCAAATCGATATCAATGACTGTTATCGCCAAAAAGTTCGGATTTAAAAGTGTGAATTCGGCGAAAGCCCAGAAATACAAATGTATGGAGAGGGTGAGGACCATGGTACTTGAAGAGTACAATGCTGACGCGAGCGGTCAGCACTTCACAAGTCTAACTAAGAAAGAAACCTTTGTATCATGAGAGCCGAATTACAACTATTCGAACGCGTTGAGCAATATCTGATGGGAAATCTGGAGCATAATGCCAGACTCCGGTTCGAGACTGAATTGAGTTCAAACCCTAATCTAAGTGCTCAATTAGAGTTTCAACAAAATCTCCTGGTTGGAATCGAGAATGTGGCTTTATTGGCCTCCACCAAATCTGCATATCGCAAGTTTAAAGTGAATTCGCTGGTCAATAAGATTTTCCTGAGCTCCGTTGTTATAGCTGTCGGAATAACTGCGACCGTGGCGATAATGAATTACATGGGAAATAATATTGAGCCGACAAATGAAGAAATTGTGATGATGGAAGAGCCGGGCTCGGATGAAGGGCATATTTACTTAGAAACGGCATTCAATTCCGATACAACGATGATAGCCGAGGTGGTTGTTTTAGAAGGGGCGGATGCAATTTCAGAGAAGGTTGAACTGAAGGATTATGTGTCCGACCAGCCCATTCTAAATAATAATGAAGTCATTAACAATGATGATACAATCGCAGATTTCACGATATCGGTTCCGTTAAATGATGAAGATGCTTCATGGTTAGGGACTCCTCCCATCGCTTTTACCCCGGATGGAGATTCCGAAAATGATTTTTGGTGGATGCCTTCAAAAAACATGAAAACTTTTAAGCTCCGGATTTTTGAGCGAATGGGTAAAAAAAGAACCTTGATTTTTGAATCCACGGACCCCTTTTGTCAGTGGGATGGCAAGAAGGGATCCCTCTTTGTTCAAGAAGGAAAGTACATATACTCAGTCAAAGCAGAAGGTGATGATGGTGTTCAATATGATAAGGGAGGAAAAATTGTCCTGGAACGCAAATCGGAGTTCGATAAAGTTTCATGGCTCGGAAAATTAAATATTGAAAAAAACCTTGATGGCAACAGGACACTAAAGGTTGAGTCTAAAAATCTAACAACTTTTCGATTTCGAATCTATCAAAATAAATCGATGGAACAGTCAGATTTGGTCTATATGACCTTTGATCCTAATTTCAATTGGAGATTTAAGAATAACGAGCAGTATTGGCACAAAAACGGAAAATACTATTATATCATCGACGGTATTGGTCTCGATGGTAAAAAGCATATAACTGGGGATGTAATAGAGCTACAGTGGTCAAAAGACAAAAAACGTAAGGATTATTATGATAAAGGATTAACATTAACTTCTGAAATTGAGTCGGCTGTAGATCTTAATTCATGTAACTCGCCTTCTTCAGCTGTTGTGAGGGTTCCGAATTTGATTACTCCAAATGGAGATGGGAAAGATGATGTCTGGAGTGTCGAAGTTGAAAACATGAAAAAGCTCAATGTTTCAATATATGATGGTGCCAAAATAGCTGACCGCCGATTGGTTTACAAAACAAATAAAATTGGATTCGAATGGGATGGGAGAACGGGAAGAGTCTTGAATCCACCGGGTACTTATTATTATGATTTAAGGGCTGAGGGTTTTGATGGAGAAGTTCATAAGCACGATGGAAAATTTGATATGCGATATGCTCAGGGTAAGGGTAATTATTCTCCGAAGGAGGTTAATCCAAAGGGGAAAAATCGAAAATAACCCTTGGGAATAAAGAAAGTTTGTCGCACACAAAAAAAGGAGACAGTCTGCGTACTACCTCCTTTTTAAAACTCAACAAAAAAATCCAAAATAAAGCTGAAACTCTTTTAGGACTATTCCATTCCAAAAAATTCCCATGCCAGAATTTGATGAACCAGGCGTTCAATAGTCGCTTGTTTTAAGTTCACAGTTCTCATACTTGTGCTGAAAGCTTTTGAAACTTCTGATTTGTACACTCGCTCACCGGTTTGCAGATCAACAATTTCAATCCATGAAAGGCGATCGACAACTTCCTTCTTATACCGAAGATTGAGTTTGTAACGGGCCTCTTCCTTTGTTTCGACAAGTTCCCAGGTATCATAAATCCCAATTTCACGCTCAAAGTGAATTTTGGCGTTCACATCGTTTGAGGCTAAAAACATTTTCGTGCCATACTTTCTGAAACCATCATCGGAGCCGGAAGTCGCAGACCTATCTTCTTCAGAAGTAGTCGCAATTTTATCCTCTCCCGATTCGACTTTGCTGCTATCTGTTTTTGTGGTGTCCTCTTGTCCAAGAGAAGATTCAGAAATTATCTGACCTGATTCCGTAATTTGATTTTCTGACAAGCCGCTCGCCGCATTTGGCTCGTATAGCTTAGTATCATTGTTCACATTGTTCACATTGTTCACATTGTCAGATTGACTGTTGGTTGCATTGTTCTCTCCATCAATCGGTATAGAAATGAGGGATTCTTCACCACTCGAATTCGCCCCATTATTCAAATCAGCCAGAGCTTTGCCTCCAACAATTGCTGCGCTTATGGCGATTACACCTATTACCCCTTTGGTAATCAAGGCATTATTTGCACCTCTTCGTGCATGATTCTCATGTGCAAGATCAATTGCTTCTATTTTTCCCATTGTATTTATTCGTTCAACAATTATTTCCTGATTCACGACTTCCTGCCGAAAGATGGAATCACTACTTAATTTTGATTCAAAGGAATTTAATTCGACCCCGGATAAGTTTCCTTCCAGATACTGTTCTATATTCTCAATTTCTACCAGCTCTCGTCTCATAACTCTTTGATTTTTAAAACATTCTCAGCGGCCATTTTTTTAGCTCGTTCGAGACATTTGTATTTTTGGTTTTTGGCAGAATTAACAGTCGCATATTCAAACTCTTTCGCGATTTCTTTCATGCTCTTTTTCTTGTAATAATAGGCGACCAAAATTTGCTTGCACCTCTCTCCCAAATCTTTAAGGATTCTATCAATTTTTTCAAATTGCGCTTCTTTTTCTCCATGGTCTTCTATGATATCTTCGGTCAGCGAATGAAATTGATCTATAGCTACAATCTTGTTCTTTTTAGCCATGAAGTCTTTACAGAGATACCGGCTAACACTGTACAAGTAGGTGGAAATTTTGGCATCCAGTCGGAAATGAGGATCTTCCAATTTGTTTGATAAAATAAGTATGGCTTCTTGAAAAATGTCTTTGGCATCGTCTTCGTTTGCACCGTAATTCACCAACATCTTCTTAATCTTAGGATAGTAGTTATACATGCTTGTATAAGCCCGTTCAAACTCCTTAGCTTGAATGTGATCCATTATTTTGTCCTCCTTTGATCGGATCAATTTGGGGCGACTATTCTCCTTTACTCTCATGATGCTATATGTGGCGACAATTTGACTCATTAAAGATAGGACTTACCATTTAATGGAGATTGTGAATAAAAGTCACCCTTTGCTTCGGATTTTTTTGATTCTACCCTTTATCCAGCTCTTGAATTTTCGCCAGGCATTTTCATCTTCGACCATGTAGTCCATCACGACTTTGAATCCAATTACAAAAATGAGACCGCCAATTTCAGGAGGAAATACCAATAAAACGATCAATGCGGCTGCGATATAGAAGTGTGTGTAGAATAGCCTTCTAATCATACGAAAATAGGTGGTCCTTTGATAATCACCTTCGAGCATGGTTTTGGAAATGGTTGAAATGCCTTCTAAAATAAAGAGCGTAAGAAAAATTATTCCCAGATCTATTTCGCCAACAGCTCGACTAAGGGATGTGTAGGAAATAACTTGCCCGTTTTGGCTCGTTCTCTCGCCCTTTTACTGCTCCAGAAAAAAGTTCAAATAACCCTGCTATTCTCATCTTTTTTTGGATTGTAAAAGGACAAGATAATTTCGCCAATTCCACTCAACTTATTTCCTACACATCCCTAAATCAATGGCAGTCGACGAGAACAATCCGCCAAAGGCGGAGCAGTTCTCATCGCAAGTGGAATCAAACTGCTCGTTCGCAGTTTGTTCCCGACCGGAGTGAAACTAAGAGTCGGGATCTTGCGGGTATTATTCTCCGTCGCTGGTTGAAAATGCCACTGTTAGCGGTGCGGCGAATGAAAACTCAGTTCCATAAGGATGCCCCACTGCTCTGCGGCGGGGAGCTTCATTCGACATCTAAACTCCTCAAATGTCAATTTCTTGTTGATAAAGAAAATTCAGGACTATTGAATTTTCATCAAACCCGTCTTATTTTTGAAAAGCAACAACCAAGCTCTTGAGCATGTCTCAAGGGCAACATAACACCTTGATTAACCATGCCAACCTGGAAAGAAATTACGGTTGAAGACCTGAGCTTCAATCAGAACGATTTGGATATGCGCAAAATGTATAAGGCCGGTGCGATTCTCATCGACCATAAATACCCTGCGCTGGAAATAGATTGTTCAGAATCGGTAGTTACCGTTCTGGCTCGCCTCGAAACGGGGTTTGAAGAGTATATCGTTTTTGAACGTGATCATTACGATAGCATCCCCGAACTGGAGTATCACTAAAAAAAAGCACTGCTGCTTTAATTAGTAAATAAGTGGCTGTAAATTTTGCTTCTATTTTTTCTTTATAAGAGGCAAAATTTTCAGGCATAGCCGTAGTTACGACTTAAAATTTTAACGAATTAGAAAGGAAAAAGAGGAGTGAAATACAGACCTGTCTGCCGACGAGGCAGGTGCGTATTTATTAATTAAAGCACTAGTCAAACGGACTCAGATCCGGCTCCAGATACTCAATCTTGGCGGTAGGATGTTTGAATAGATCAAGCGAGTAATGTTGGTTAATTAAATCCTTAAAGTTCGTTTTCAACCGGGGAAATTCCTTGAGCAATCCATCAAAATTCACAGCCGACGTACGATTCATAAAATGTTGCACGATCTTGACCGCGACGACCGTAATGGTTTCGTGATATTTTATTCCCTCGCCGTGCGTGCGGTCGAAAACGCCGATTTGCAAACAGAGATTTTGGATAGCTCGCGCCTCACCGTATTTTGAGATATGAATATAAGCCAGTCTTAAATGTGCTTCATGCGTGAGAAGAACGGGATCAAGTTGACAAGTACGGAACTGTTCTTCGAATATATCGTCGCTAAGTTCGTCCAATTAAGTTTGTATTGCACCGACGTTATAACGCCGGTCAGATTTTTTATGGTTGGCCATTTCGATTCCCATTGAAATTATTTTCCGCGTATCCAATGGATCGATAATGGCATCCACCCATAAACGCGCAGCAGAATAATAAGGCGAAATCTGCGAGTCATAGCGCGACTTAATTTTGTTATAGAGTTCTTCTTGCTCCTCCTCATTTGGTTCTTCGCCATTTCGCTTCATAGATGCGACTTCGATTTGTAAAAGGGTTTTTGCAGCCGAGGCTCCGCTCATAACGGCCAGATTTGCGGTTGGCCAGGAGACAATCAATCTTGGATCATAAGCTTTGCCGCACATCGCATAATTTCCGGCGCCATAAGAATTTCCTATGATTATGGTAAATTTTGGAACGACGGAATTAGCCACAGCACTTACCATTTTGGCTCCGTCCTTAATAATGCCGGCATGCTCAGATTTCGATCCAACCATAAATCCGGTCACATCTTGTAGAAAAACCAATGGAATATTTTTTTGATTACAAACCATGATGAAGCGCGCGGCTTTGTCGGCTGAGTCATTGTAAATCACTCCCC
>CAZCAD010000026.1:14638-14849 GCA_964496525.1 uncultured Flavobacteriales bacterium
CAACTCCCGTTGATTGGCAACTATCCCAACACTCCATCCATCGACACGGCCATACCCACAAACAATGGTCTTCCCATAATCGCTTTTATATTCGGTGAATTCTGAATTATCAACTAATCGCTTGATGATCTCTTTGATCTGGTAAGGCTTAGACCTGTCTTTTGGCAGAATACCATAAATTTCTTTTTCGTCCTTTTTTGGGGGGCTGGGG
>CAZCAD010000027.1:0-209 GCA_964496525.1 uncultured Flavobacteriales bacterium
TCGTGACGATCCGCACTATTGGACTCCGGTAATCTTGGCGTGTGATTCCCATAAATGTTGATGCTATTTGGGTTTAAACCGGTGGTGTTGACGCCAATACTTGTAAGGAAGGCTTGATCGATTTTATGAACGCCTGTTCGGGTGACACCAATCTTATACCACTCACCGGTTTTTAGAACAGAAGTTGAAACAAATGAATTTGCACGACT
>CAZCAD010000027.1:219-14096 GCA_964496525.1 uncultured Flavobacteriales bacterium
AATTCAAGCACCGGTTCACCAAGTACTTCAATCATAATTTTATCTACGATTTTAACCTGGCCATTCAGATTAATTAGTGGATCATAAGAAACAAGAAGAAAGTTTTCATGTCTTGATTTGCCAAACTCTATTTTAACTTCAGAAGAGGATGGAAGTAAGGTTTTGTCGTAAAATGTTGGTAATTGAATGTTTTTATAGGTAATCTGTTCAATTCTTTTCGTGAAAGAATGTTTGCCTCTAAATGGTATTCTAACCGTTTTAGCAGCTATAACTTCGGCGGTCAATTTATTGTACTCACAAGGGAAACATCGGTTGGATTCCTCATCCCATCTCGTATTGATCTCAATGAGTGAAGATTGACTAAATAAATTTATGGAAAATAATGCGCATAAAATGAGGGTGACGAATGTCTTGGATCGGAGGGAATAAGTCATATTAGGCGCAAAAAAGTGTTTCTAAAATTCCTTTCAAAAACGAACTAAATTAAGTAATATTGCAAATCTTGCGAAAGATAATAATGTAACCTTGAAATATATAAGGACGTACTGTGTTAAGATAGATTACATTTATTTGAATGAAAAGGTTTATTAAAAATACCGTCATCAGCGCTTTTGCATTTTGTATTAGTGGGAATTCAATGGCACAGGATCCCGAGTTTACTCAGTTCTATGCGAACCCGATATATCTGAATCCTGCTTTTGCCGGATCACATGGATGTCCGAGATTAAACATAAACCACAGAAATCAATGGCCGTCCATATCGGGAGCTTTCATTACAAACAGCATTAGTTACGATCAATATGTAAACATTTTACAAGGCGGGATAGCTGTCCTGATTACTAACGACATGGCCGGACAGAACACCCTTAACTGGTCTACTCTGAATCTGGCATACGCTTATCACCTTCAGATGACCAGGACCTTTTCGCTTTTAATTGGAGCACAGGCTACCTGGAATCAAAAATTTCTTAACTGGAATAAGTTGTCCTTTGGAGATCAAATTGACCCACGTAGAGGATTTATTTATCAAACCGGAGATTTACCGAGAGGAAATGTGTTGAATAATAACTGGGGAACCAGAGGGTTTTTTGATGTATCAGCGGGAATAGTTGGATATTCAAAAATTTTTTACTTCGGCTTTGCTGCTAAACATTTGAATACACCACAGGAATCGATGATTTTAGGTGATTCCAAAATGCCAATGCGTTTTACCGGACATGCGGGCGCGAATATTGAATTTGGTAAAGGGTCTCAGTATCAAAATGTTACTTCAATTTCGCCAAATGTTATTTACACCTACCAGGATGGCTTTATGCAGCTAAATTTGGGTACTTACATTAAATATGGGGTATTTACCGCAGGATTCTGGTGGAGAGCTCGTGATGCCTTTATATTAACGATCGGAGTTGATGCCAAAACATTTAAATTCGGTTATAGTTACGATATTACGATTTCGAAATTAACTAACGCCTCCGGCGGTTCTCACGAGCTTTCGATGGGCTTTAACTTTAATTGTAAAAAGAAACTCAAGAAATTTAGAACAATTTCTTGTCCTTCTTTTTAAATTTGTTGGTGTAACCATCATTTGGAAAGTTGTTATAGCAGTAAGAATTTTTTAAAAAAAAACCCTTTTAAAACCCTGTTCTCGTTGTTATAAGTAAGATTAAGAAAATGAAAAGATTAACTAAATCAAACAGAATGAGAGGAAGACAGTTAGTTACCATTATTGGTGTCGCTCTGATGTTCATGGCATGTGCTCGTGAGCGATCAAATACTACTGGATGGGAATATAATAACCCGAAAAATGGAGGATTCCAAAAAGTACCATACTTTGATCAGGAAACCGGTCCGGGATTAATTCTTATCGAAGGCGGTACATTCACAATGGGACGAGCGGAACAAGATGTTACCTATGAGTGGAATAACATTCCACGGCGTGTAACTATTTCATCATTTTATCTGGATCAATTCGAAGTGACAAATTTTAACTGGTTAGAATATATCTACTGGGTAAGAAGAACCTACGAAGAGTTTCCAATGATCTATAAAAACGCCTTACCGGATACAAATTGCTGGAGAAATCCACTTGCATACAATGAACCGTATGTTGAGTATTACTTCAGACATCCGGCTTACCAGAATTATCCTGTTGTGGGAGTTAGTTGGGCACAGGCGACCGACTTTTGCAAGTGGAGAACTGATCGTGTAAATGAGTTTATCTTAATTCGTGAGGGTGTATTGACGTGGAATCCTGATCAGTCAGGAGAGCCGTTTACAACAGATGCATATTTAGCGAATCAATACCATCCGGGTGATGATCGAGAGCAAAAGCTAATCGATCTTGATCCAAAACAGGGGTGGTCAGGAAGAAGAAAAGACTTAGGACAACGTATCGTACGGATGGAAGATGGGATTCTGTTACCTCGATATAGGCTACCAACTGAAGCTGAGTGGGAATTTGCCTATTTTGGACTTGTTGGTTCGATGACAAATCCTGTTGACCCGGGTGTAATTGAAAACAGAAGAACCTATCCTTGGACAGGTCACTGGGTAAGACAAGACAATCAACAGTTCCAGGGTGATATCCGCGCGAACTTTGTAAGAGGACGTGGTGATTATATGGGTGCCGCAGGGGCCCTGAATGATGCCGCTGACGTTACTGCACCGGTTGACTCTTACTGGCCGAATGATTATGGCCTTTACCACATGGCCGGTAATGTATCGGAGTGGGTGATGGATACTTATCGTCCGTTATCTCATGAAGACTTTGATGAATTCAGACCGTTTAGAGGGAACGTTTTCAAAACGAAAGTTCTTGCCAATGATGGAGTTATTGATGAGAAAACGACACAAGTTCTTTATGACGTTCATGGAATCAAAGAATACTTGCACGAATTTGAAAGCAAACGTTTCCAAAGGATTTCAGCGCAGGAGCATATTCCGGACAACACAGATACTACTTCCATAATGTATCCTGGATTCTCCAAAAATATTAAGTCGAGGAATGATATCGATTACTACAACCATCCACCTGAACAAGTTTATTTGTCCAAGTCTAAGACGAAAGATTCAATGGAACTTGTATTGTTAGATGAGATCAACCGAGTAATTGATGATGCAATCAGTAAAGCTGATGAGCAATTCTTTATGGAAGCTTCTGAAATTGTTCAGACAGGAATATTCGATGGGCTTTTCGATGGAGTTGATCCACGATTCATTAGAACGGATGGGCTCGGGAATGAATACCCACTCGAGATTATCGGAATGATGAGAAGGGGAATGTCAGCCTATATCGTTAACACTCCCGGTAAGTTGAAATGGCGACAGGTTACGGCTGAAGAGAACATTGATCGAAGAAATTATAAGAACTCTGATTATCGAGATTTTGTAGACGGTGATTTTGAGTCATCAATCCACTATGGAAATGATGCGCGTAAAAACGATATTAATGCAGGGGTGAGAGATCAGGATCTTGTTATGTATCAAAATGATCATGAGGAGTTTGATTTGAATGGTCTGGTTGTTAAGCCGAATGACAGAACATCATGGCCTACAACACTGGTATCGGATAGATCGAAAGTGTATAAAGGCGGATCTTGGAGAGACAGAGCATTCTGGATTGTGGGATCTAACAGAAGATTTTTAGACGAAGATCAGGCAATGTCAACCATCGGATTCAGGTGTGCAATGGATCGATTAGGAAGCCCACGAGGGCTTGGAAGATACAGATAGTGCCTCCTTTAATATAGATATTCAATCCCCTCCCGATGCATCGGGAGGGGATTTTTTTTTTGAACCTTTAATAAAACAATATGTATGCTGTCCTGAAACAAACATTCGCTCGTGCGGATTAAAATTTAGAACAGATGAAACGAGGCCAAATAAATATTTACACTAAAATGTTTCAAGGGTAAATATTTTTTGGCTGAACACCTGAAGGTGCGAAAATTTTTAATAGCCTTCAGGATTAAAAATTTTAAACAGATGAAAAACCTAGTGCTTATAATTTTTCTCTTCAGCATTAATTCATTTGCCGAAGTAGAGAAAGTTGTCAAATCCAAAATCAACAAAGTAACAGTCTATCAGCAAGGAGCCCAAATCGAGCGAAAAGCGTCATATTCGGTTCAAAAAGGAATTAGCACCATTATTATCGAGGGAATTAGTCCAAACATTGATCCAAATAGCTTACAGGTAACTGCTACCGGAAACGTAATCCTCATGGATTCCAAATACAATATCTTTTATCCGGAGCCAAAGCATGTCGTAAACAATCCAAATGCGATCCCGGCAAAAATCTTGAAAGAGATTAAAATGTTGAAAGACTCAATTTTTGATCTGGATTATAATGAGCTCGCCGAGCTTCAGTTTAAAATTGACGTGCTTCAGAGCGAAAAGAGAATTATCGAAAACAATGGAACCATCAGAGGTCAGGGAAAGGTAAATGACTCAATTCCACTACTCAAAGATGCGATTGCCTATTATCATATGAAGATGTACGAGATCAATCGTGAACTTCTTGTATTGGTCCGTACCCAAACGTTACTAAATCGAGAGAAAATCAGAATGAATAAACGTTTAACCGATCTCAACAACTATAATTCGAACAATCAATATATCCCACCACAAAACGATCCACCGGTTCATCGATTGGAGATTACGGTATCTGCCAAAGACGCAGCTTCGGGGCGGATAAAAGTGTCTTACCTTGTTAATCAGGCAGGTTGGATTCCAATGTACGACTTAAGGAGTACGGCATCGACCAGCAGTATTGACATAACCTATAAGGCTCATGTTTATCAAAATACCGGAATCGACTGGGAAAATGTAAGATTAAATCTTTCGACAAATAACCCTTATGCCAATAAGACGAAGCCGGTTCTACATCCCTGGTATTTGGATTTCTATACCTATAATAATTACAATGAAGGTAAAGATGACAGGAAGAAAGCTTACGCGGGAGGAATACATAATAATGCACCTAAATCCACAACTGTAGCAGATGGAGCCGATGAGTTGGCCGACGAAGATAGAGAGGCCATGTCAGCACGGGACTTTACAACTTTAATAGAACAGCTAATCTCTGTTGAGTATTCCATCGACCTACCCTACTCTATCAAATCAGACAATAAGAAGAACATGGTGTTAGTTGATTCGAAAAAATTGAATACAGAGTATATGTACTATGCAATTCCAAAACTTGAGCTTGCTACCTATCTGGTAGCAAGAATTACTGACCTTGGGAGTCTAAATCTTGTTCCCGGCAAAGCAAACTTATTTCATGACGGGGCTTATATCGGCGAAACCTGGTTAAATCCCTCAACAATGAACGATACACTGGATCTAAGTTTAGGGAAAGACCCGAATATCGCGATAAAGCGAACCCTTGTGAAAAAAGAATCGAAAGAGAAGATTGTCGGAGATAAAATCGTTAAGACATTTGCTTATCACATCGAATTGAAGAATCACAAAAACCGCACGGTCAAACTCATTTTGCAAGATCAGATTCCGGTTGTTAGAAATTCTGAAATTGAAATTAATCTGGTTGAAGATTCTAAAGGGAAACTTAATGAGATTACGGGAATTTTGAACTGGAATGTAAAGATGAAGCCCGGCGAAAAGCGAACTTATGATCTGGTATATACGGTGAAATACGAAAAAACCAAAAACATCAACTTAGCAGCCTATTAAAGGTTGAGCTTATTTTTAAGCTCATTTTGGATGGAAGAGAAGCGGGAATCAGTCAGCGATTGGTTCCTGCTTCTTAATTTTCTCCATCTGATCAAAGTCTGAAGTTTGCTCAATCGAGCCCATCATCTGCGCCATAATTTCTTCAACCGTTCCATCATAATCAATGTCTAAAGGTTCTTTAACGATCATTCTTAGGACTGATTTCTTTTTTTTTGTTGCTATACCTGTTTTGTCAAATGCTCTTCGAAATCCGTCTATTACAACGGGTACCACAATCGGTTTATGTTTTTTAACCAAAAATGCAGTGCCAATTCGTCCCTTCGCGAAAGGGGTTGTAGTTCCCTGAGGAAATGTAATTACCCATCCGTCCTTCATTGCTTTGTCGATATTATCAACTTCCCCACGATCAACTTTTCTTCGAACGTTTTTGCCATCTGATCGCCAGTTTCGGTTAATCGTGACAGCACCTGTTAAAATAAGAATCTTAGGCAGTAATCCAGATTTCATGGTCTCCTCGGCCGCTACGAAATAAAGATTGGATTTCCTGCACATTAAGTAGCCGGGAAATCTCAGGTTGTCAGGAAAGCCTTTCAGAGCGCAATAAATGACTAAATAAAAGAAAGAAACGTCTGCAAAATAAGTCTGATGATTTGAGATAATCAAGACGTTTTTATCCGGTAATTCCTGAAACAATTTAGTCCCCTGAACTTTAGTCCGATAGACGAAATTAAATCTCGCATAGACGAGAGTTCCAAAAATTCTAATTACCAATCTTTTAAGAAAGATCTTCTGTCCTAGAACATTTTTCCTGAATAAAGGCATAGAGGCAAATTATGTTGGTGAAGATAATAAACGAATAGCACTTTCGCCTTTTCAACAATTTAGTTGTCCGTTCATTTTGAATGATCGACGTATTTTGTTAAATTAGAGCAATTAAACAGAAAACCATGAAAAAATTATTTACCTTTTCTGCCGCCTTGGCATTTGTTGGAACGCCTGTATTTGCACAGGATTCAGAAGGAGCTGAATCTTCCGTATCAAAGAAAATTCAGTGCACATCATTTTACAAAACACCACCATTAAGAGACATCTTAAGAGGGATTCCGGACATCGATACCGACACTTATTATGATGATTGGGATCCGAAAGGTCATAAGCACGAGCGATATGGAGACATGAGTGAGCTGGATGATTTTGGAATTCCTGAAACAGGAGGAATGGATCCGGCTTTGCAAACACAGCCTGCCTGGAGAACGGAAAGTTGGACGAAAGTTCAGTGGACAGGTCAAGGCGGAGCATGGCCACCCGATCCAACCGGAGCCGCAGGACAAAATTTTTACATTCAAGCGGTAAACTCGACTTATAGAATATATCAGAAGGATGGAACTCCTGAGACAGGACCTAAAGGATTAGGTACACTTTGGGGAGGTGCCAGTGACGGTGACCCAATCGTTATGTATGACAGGTATGCCGAAAGATGGTTCATCAGCCAGTTTGGATTTACAGGTAACAAGATCAAAATTGCTATTTCTGAGACGTCTGATCCGACAGGAGCGTACTACCTCTATGAGTTTTCTTTTACGAACTTCCCTGATTATCCGAAGTTTGCCGTTTGGTCAAACGCTTATTTCATGTCGGCGAACATGAGCAGCCAGCAATGTGTTGCCTTTGAACGGGAGAAAATGCTGGTTGGTGATCCAACGGCATCAATGATTCCGGACAATTTCCCGTCTCATTTCCAGTTCTTTAGAAGCCAGGGTATTGCTTATGCTGAAGGAGCTACTCCGCCTGAAGATGACGAACCTGGATGGTTTTTTGCAGTTCAAGAAAACGCATGGACAGCCAGCATATTAACCGACCATATTAAAATCTTCAGGTACGATATTGATTGGACGACGGGAACAGGTAATGTAGTCACGCATCAAGATTTAGACACCGACCCGTTCAACGTAATATTTACTGCAAGTTGGGATGATTTAACTCAGCAAGGAACGACTCAAAAATTAGATGCTCTTGCCGGAATTTTTATGTATAAATGTCAGTACAGAAGATTTTCGGATCATAACACCGTCGTTCTTTGTCATACAGTTGATGTGGATGCTGCGAACAGAGCTGCGATCAGATGGTACGAACTAAGAGAAGATGGCGACCAGGTTTGGTACATTTATCAGCAAGGAACATGGTCTCCCGATGGAACGAACAGCCGATGGATGGGTAGTATTGCGATGGACCAACAAGGAAACATGGCTCTCGCTTACTCTTTCTGCGGTCCTAGTGAATTTGCCGGTCTTAGATATACAGGACGATTCGTTGGTGATCCGCTAGGCCAAATGACCGTACAGGAGCAAATTGCTGTTGAGGGCACTGGATTTCAAACCGGTTCCAATAGATACGGGGATTATGCTCAAATGACGATGGATCCTGCGGATGACATGACGTTCTGGTACACAGGAGAATGGCTAAATACTACTACCAGAAGGACAGAAATTTTCTCGTTCTCATCTTGGCATTTAGTTGGAAATGAAGAGAATACTCAGGCAATTCCGCTGTTTAATGCTTATCAACCAAATCCATCTGAATTAATACTAAGCTGGAGAGATATAGCCGATGAGAACGTAACTGTTACCCTGGTTGACATCTCAGGTAAATTAATCGCTAAAGAACAGCTAAATACTGTTAATAGCACGCAGCAGTCATTTGATGTTGCAGATAAAGCGAGCGGAATTTATTTTGTGACAATGAGTGGTAAAAACACCGAAATGAATAAGAAAATCTATATCGGTAGATAGATGAAGAAAATACTCTTGGTTATAGCGGCAAGCAGTTTACTGTTTGCCGTTTTTTCTTGTGGCAGTTCCAGTGGCGCTGCTACTGATTCAAAAACGCAGGCTGTAGTCGAGGAAGAAGAAAAGAGTGAAGAGGATACCGAAGTTTCCTATAAAGATGGAAACGATGGCAGATCCGCAATGAAAACATATAAAGGAATAATTCTGGACAAACGCTCAGATGAAGGCTGTGAATATATCATTCAGGCTGAAGTGAATGGTGTAGAACAAATTCTGGTTCCTCTTCACTTAAAGGAAGAATTCAGGGTTGACGGTCTCAAGGTGAGTTTTAGTTATTCGATGTCGCGCCGACCCACTAAATGTTTTATCGGAGCAACGATCATACTTGGAAGTATGGAATTTGCAAGGTAAGAGTCAGGTCACACATCATTCATTGGCTGTCCGGGACGTTCGTCTTCTTGAGGAAATAACTGCATCTGTAAACCGGATCTTCGAAAGGCTCCAAAGTTGAAAGGCCTTTCGTCCTTTGTCATGTACTTCCTCCTGTTTATATCCACCAACTTCTTTATTACCGAAGCCAGTTCGCCTCCCGTATTAGGTCTGCCACTCCCCTGCTCCAGTCCCAATCGACCTCCATTGATCTCTTTAATTTGATTCAAAACTTTATCCCGATGATTGGGAAAGTGTTTGTCCAGCCAATCTGTGAAGAGGGTCGCAACCGGTCCATTCAGATGAGGAGTTGTATAAGAAGCCCAATTCGCTCCGGCTAGGGCCGTTTGCCGAATTATCTCGGGCACTTCATCAAGATTTAGTCCGGGAATTATCGGGCCGATGATGATGCTGGTGGAAATTCCTGATTTACTCAGCATCTCTATTGTTTCCAACTTTCGCCTGACAGATGATGTCCGAGGTTCCATCTTTCTTCTTAAATCCTCTTTCAAAGTAGTAATACTCATGGCTACTTTTACCAGTCCGTTTTTGTTGAGATCTTCAAGAATATCGAGATCTCTTTGAATTAGAGAATTTTTTGTGAGTATACCAACAGGGTTTCTAAATTCTTGAAATATCTTGAGTAACGAACGTGTAATCTCAAGTTTTTGTTCAATTGGCTGGTAACAATCTGTATTGCCGGATAACATTACTGAGGCCGATTTCCAGTTTTTAGATTCAAATACTTTCCTCAGTAATTCCGCTGCGTTTTTCTTCACAAAAATCTGCCTCTCGAAGTCCAGACCGGCTCCTAAACCCCAATATTCATGTGTAGTACGAGCATAACAATAAATACATCCATGTTCGCAGCCCTGGTAAGGATTTAGAGAATAGTCCATTGGCAAATCAGGACTAACAACCTTATTTACTATTGATTTTGGAAAGGTTTCCGTATAAACAGTTCGACTCTGGTTACCTTCTGACGGATCAAAATACTCATCTTGGTAGGTTTGTTGACTAAATCGATTGTTCAGTTTCAATTGGGCTCCCCTGCCCTTAATTTTTTGTTTCATTTGTAATAATTTCTAATAATAAAATGCGAAGGCACATTGCTGTGCTTCAATTGCTGTATAGAAATTACTTATCTGCTGTACAGATTATAAACCGGGATTACACGTATCCTTCGCGGATGGCATATTTGATTAAGCCCGCAGTATTTTTAACATGAAGTTTAGTTATAATGTTTTGACGATGCGAGTCTATCGTCCTCTTGCTTAACCCAAGTTCTGAACCTATCTCGTCATTTGTCATTTCATTTGCAATCAACGTAAGGACCTCTGCTTCACGTTTTGTCAGAATGGCTTCGTTCTGCAGTTTCATTTCCTTCTTCCGTTTCATTTTTTCCTTTGGCTCCATCAACCTCAGAGCCACTTCATTGCTGTAATATTTAGAGCCTTCGAGAACCGCTTTGATTGCTGCGTTTAATATTTCAGAACCTGTGTTCTTTAAAAGATATCCTTCCGCCCCGGCTCTGATCATAGATCGGATTTCATAATCTTCATTATACATTGAAATGGCGATTATTTTTGACTTTGGTCGTTCTTTCAATATCTTTTTAGTCGCCTTGATTCCGTCCAATTCAGGCATATTTATATCCATGAGGATAATATCATAATCGAATGCCATAGCAAGTTCGTAAGCCTCACTGCCGTTTATCGCCTCATCAATTCGATCAATAAAACCCACCTCATTACTATGCAATAGCGTGTAGTTAATTCCATTGCGAACTAATTTATGGTCATCAACTATTAGAATTTTAATACTATTCTTCATAAAGTTTTGGGAATTTCACTTTCAATAAGGTTCCCTCTTTTTTTGAACTTTGCAGCGTAAACTCACCATCAAATGCCTTTACATTGGATTTCATATTACTATATCCTCTGTTTTCTTTCGGTTTATCCAATTTAGAAACGTCAAAGCCCTGACCGTTCTCTCTTAAATCGATAATGAAGGAGTCATTTGTATGCTCATATAAATTAACAAATAAATTTGTTGCGTCCGAGTGTTTTATCATATTATTTATAAACTCCTGCACCAATCTGTAAACCACAATTTCCAAATCTCGGGCCAATCTCGGAAAGGCATTATCTATGTGAACTTCCACGTCTATCTTATCCAAATTATCAAGTCGATCAAGTAGATCTTTAATGGCCATTGACAGGCCACCATGAATTAATACGTTCGGCATCAGATCAAAGCATACTTCTCGCAAGTGGTCGATTGAGTTATCCAACATATTTTTAGTTGTATCCAGCAGAGATTTAAACTCCGCATTATCACCACCGAATTTCGAAAGATTGCTAATCATGAGCTTCGCCATTGAAAGTTCTTGCCCTAAAGAATCGTGTAAATCGTCCGCGACACGCTTTTGTTCTTTTTGCTGAGTAGAGATAATCGTTTGAAGTATCATCTGTTCGTTCTGTTTCTGCTTTGTAATATCTTTAACTGCAAGGAGATAGCCATTGAACACATCTGCGCGATTAAACAATTTCGTAGCCGTAAAGCTCCCGGTTAGTACTCTCTTTCCCTCTTTTACAAGAAGAGACTCAAAAGAACAGATATTCGTGTCATTGGATAATTCCCAAGTGATTTTCTCGAAAAGCAGATCGTTGAGAAGGAATTCTTGAATAGGGGCTGATATGAGCTCGTCTTTTTGATCAGCAAGAGTTGTTTCGACAGCTTTGTTAACGTCCAGAATAATCCCGTCCTTATCGACCACGAACACCAAATCTGCAACCGTATTGAAAATACTTAAAAAGAAATCTCGAGAGACATTGGCTAATTCCAACTCTTCGCCCAGCATGTTAATCCCGGAAATAATCATGTCCAAATCATTTACCTTACTGGAAACAGATCCTTTCTCACTATAATCGCCTGACGAATAAGCTAGTAACAAACGACTGATTTCGTTGTATTGATCAAGTGACATTTCTCAGATGATTTGAATCGCTAACTTAAGCATTCTAATGGCTTTCATTACTTTATTAAATACCGATTATTATCCGAATTAGTGAATCATTACATTGCTTCTTTGAAAATGCTAATTATATTTGCTGCCCGCAAAAAAGGGGCGATTAGCTCAGTTGGTTCAGAGCATCTGCCTTACAAGCAGAGGGTCACTGGTTCGAATCCAGTATCGCCCACTAATGAGAGGTTTACGTTTTTCGTAAATCTCTTTTTTTTGTTATATCGGGTTATTAGAATGCAAATAAAACGCAAATCTGCGTGAATTGTGAGAGCTACAATTTGTAGCAAATGATAACATTGAAATTAACTCTCGACACAAGACGTGTTAAACAAGATGGAACTTGTCCATTAGTTTTCAGAATGACACTAAATAGTCAGGTGAGAGATATACCGCTGAAGATTTACATTTTAGAATCCGAGTGGAACCGTAAAACCGCTTCGTTTCGAACCACTAAGCTTACAGATTTATACCAATCGACAATTGAGGAACGAAAGCTTCAGATCATGTCGAAAGCAATTGAATTTGAGCGAAATTCAGATGGTGCTATTTTGATTCAAGAGCTAAAAAAATACATTGCTGGTGAATCAAATAATGAGTGGACATTTAAACAACTTTGGGAGGATGAAATTAAGCATTTAGAGAGTGTTAAAAGATACGGAAATATCGACTCATCAGAGCGCTTTAAATGTCCTGAATAAGCTTAAAACACTGAATATTTCGATAAAATCAGTCGATTACAATTACCTTTTATTTGTTGAACGAAAATTACTCGAAAGAGGGTGTAAAATCAACACGGTTGGGGTCTATTTTAGAGCTTTGAGAAGCATTTGTAATCGAGCGGTGAAAGAGAAACTAATTTCACCGGATCAATACCCATTTGCCAACTATAAAATCAAAGTTGAAAGGGTGTCACCAAGAAACATTACATCAGATCAAATGAGAACTCTTTTTGCATTACAGCTTGATCCAACAACAGTAATCGCAGATCAATTTGAATTATGGTAAGCTGATCTTCTTTTTAAGAGGTATAAACTTCAAAGATTTAGCGCTGTTGACTAAGGATAATTATAAAAATGGTCGAATCATTTATCGACGAGCGAAAACTAAAAAAGTGTATTCGATTGAAGTAATTGAACCAATCGCTGAAATTTTGAACCGCTACAATGATCCAGATCGACAGACACTTTTACCAATTTTGAGCAATGAAGAATATGTTGATAGCGTAAAACGGCAAACGATCATCGTGCAGAGAAGAAAAACGTGCAATACATATTTGAAGCGAATCGGCAAATTAGTAGACCTCGATATTAAGTTGACCACGTATGTATTTCGCTACAGTTGGGCCAACATAGCTCGATCATTGGGTTACTCAAAAGACATGATTGCTGAAGGTTTGGGTCATGAGTATGGTAATGCTGTAACCGGGATTTATCTAAACGACTTTGACGAAGAGAAAATTGATACGATGAATAAAACGATCATTAATTCAGTAATTTAGAGTGCACGTTATCCACCAATAAAGTAGAATATGGGTTTTTATCTCGTTTAAAAGGAATAAAACCTATTAACTTTATTCGTACGTTGGCAGTATTAATCAATAAAACAATATCTTACGGACTTGTTAATAAATTAAAAGATATCATTGTATAATCAACGGAAATAAATTATAACATAAAGGAGGATAAAAATGAAAATATTATGTGTTTTATATGACGACCCAAAAGATGGTATGCCAAGCAAATATGCTTTAGACAGCATACCTAAATTAGAAACATATCCAGATGGTATGACACTACCAACACCAAAAGGACAAGATTTTAATCCAGGGGACTTGCTAGGTTGTGTTTCTGGAGAATTAGGATTAAGAAAATTTTTGGAAGACAGAGGACATACATTAGTTGTTACAGTAGATAAAGATGGTGACGGTTGCGAAGCTGATAAAGAAC
>CAZCAD010000027.1:14117-14818 GCA_964496525.1 uncultured Flavobacteriales bacterium
TGTAATATCACAACCATTTTGGCCTTACTACTTGACAAGAAAAAGAATGGAAAGTGCACCAAATTTAAAAATGGCAATGACGGCAGGTATAGGATCTGATCATGTTGACCTAGAAGCGGCAATGGATCATAAAGTTGATGTTGTAGAAGTAACATATTGCAATTCAATTTCTGTATCTGAACATATTGTTATGATGATTTTATCTTTAGTAAGAGATTATCACAACCAACACACAATTGTAAAAGCAGGTGGTTGGAATATTGCTGATGCTGTTCAACGTTCCTACGATGTAGAAGGAATGCATATTGGTACAGTAGCGGCTGGACGTATTGGGTTATCTGTTTTAAGAAGAATGAAACCGTTTGATGTACACTTACATTATTTTGATAGACATAGATTACCTGAATCTGTTGAACAAGAATTAAATTTATCGTTTCATGAATCTGTAGAATCAATGGTTGCTGTATGTGATGTAGTTACAATTAATTGTCCATTACATCCAGAAACTGAAAACTTATTTGATGAAACATTAATTAACAAAATGAAAAAAGGTGCGTATCTAGTTAATACTGCCAGAGGAAAGATTTGTAATAGAGAAGCAATTGCATCAGCACTTGAGTCTGGTCAATTAAGTGGCTATGCCGGGGACGTTTGGTTTCCACAACCAGCACCTAATGATCACGTTTGGAGAACTATGCCTA
>CAZCAD010000028.1:0-14638 GCA_964496525.1 uncultured Flavobacteriales bacterium
GCTGCTGAACAACTTTTTCGAAAAGCCCTTTCAATAGGACTGAAGAATACTCAAGATCAGGCAATGGCTAAAATGAACATTGCGGCAATTTGCATGGGAACCGGTCGTCGAAAAGAAGCTGAAGCGTTGTTGTCTGAAGCCAAAAAGTTAGACACTAAGGGCGTTCTTACGGATTACATCAAAAATCTTAAAAAGCAAATGGGCAGAGCCACTTCGAAAAATCAAATGCGAATGGCACAGCAGATGAAGGGGAAGAAGCGGATTAAGTAATCGCGTCCTATTCTTTCAATTCAAACTGGAGCAGAAAGTCCGCTATTTCTCTGGCCCCATTAAATTCCTGACTCACTTTTCCAATGGTCTTTTCCTTCAAATATTGGGACCCTTGCGGCCATGTGTGACCCATGTTAACAACTTCGTATAAAATTACCGAAACGTTTGAATCGCATGAAGTGTGTCGATGAGTAATTACGGTTGTGCCATCGCTTATCACTTGGTCTGCCCAGCTACTGTCAGTGACAACATCCAAACAATTATTCTGGTCTCTCCAATATTCAAAAGCCTCCTGGAAACCAATGGAATTAGAGCCTCCAGAAATCTCGCCCCCGGCATAAGGTACAATAGGATCCGTAGTACCTCCAACCAACATGATTGCTGTTGGTTTAGCATTAGCACAGTAGCTTATAGGGTTCAGACCCATTATTCCGGTTACGGAAGCACATGCCGCGATTCTATTCGAAAGATGACAAGCCAGGGAAAGAGACATGAATCCTCCATTCGACATACCGCATGCATAAATTCGGTTCTTATCAACAACATAGTCGGTTTCAACTTGATCGAGAAGCTGATTAAAGAAGTTGATATCATCAATATTATCATCCGAAGCCGGACCGGAGTTCCGGTCGTCGTGCCAAGATCGCTTGTAACCATCAGGATACACCACTATGAAATTCTTCTCATCTGCAATGGGGTTCATGTTCGAAAATTTATCCATTCCTCTTGCAGTGCCGCCCCGACCGTGCAGGGTTAAAAAGACAGGGTAGTCTGCCGTTCCGTCATAAGACGGTGGAATATAAACCATCTACCGTTATGGATTCTTTCATTTCTTCGCCATTTCCACTCCACTCTTTTTTGCATGAAGCGATCAATAGCGAAAAAATTACCAGATATGTAAGTTTCATTTTCATTGCGATAAAAAGAAATCGGCAATTATCTCAGTTGCGTCAATTTCATTCGAAATTTTTCCGAAAATAAATGTCTTCCAATCCTTTCCCCTTCCGGGCCAGGCATGTCCACCGCCTTCAATATCGTAAATTTCTACCTTATTTGGATTATCCGAGTCTGCATTATATCGTCGAACGACATATGTTTTATCCCTAGTATCATTGTCGATAATCACTGTGTCGACCAAGTTCGGATACGAATTTTTCTCACACCAATAATCCACTGTTGACTCAAATCCCAAAAACCGATAGCTTTCACCAAAAGGGCCACCATTGTAAGGCAGGATCGGATCATCCCGACCGGCAATCATCAATACGGGCATTGGTTTATCTGCGGGATAATACTCATCCGGTGGGGCGAACATATTACTACAGACCAAGGCGATTCCGGCAATCTGCTCGGGCATGTTACAAGCGAGTGTGGCCGACATAAAACCTCCGTTTGATATGCCGCATGAAAAAATTCTTGCGCTGTCAATGGCATAATTAATACATAATGTGTCAATCAGACGGTCAAAGAATGTGAGATCATTTATACCCGCTTTTGGTGCCGGACCAACTTCAACCGGTATTCCCCATGATCTTTTATATCCTTGAGGATAGCATACAATAAATTCCTTTTTATCTGCCATTTCATTGAAGCGAGAAAAGCCCGCAATAGCCTTTGCTCTACTCGTGATTCCATGCAAAACAAAAATTAGCGGATATGATTTGGTGCTATCATAGTTGAGCGGGGTATGAACCAAATAGGAACGATCAAATCCTTGATGTTTGAATTCAGAATAAACCGTTTCCTTTTTGATGTGGGCGTACTTTCTGCATGCCGTTAGTTGAAACGCGATTAGAATAAATACTGATATAAAGAACCCTTTTGACACTTGACGAAAACTAAAAATAAGGAGAAATTCAAAAATTGGACGTTACCGGGCTTTGAATCTTACTGCTTTATCCTCAGAAAAAAATCTGCAATTATTTCTGCCGTGTTGATCTCATTGGATACTTTTCCCAGATAAATGGATTTGATATCGTTTCCTCTACCGGGCCATCCGTGACCCGCCCCTATAATCTTATACAGCTCAACCGGATTTCGAAGGTTGGGGTCGGAATTAAAATAGTGTACCACCTCTGTTTTATCTTTTGGATCATTGTCGATAAAAAGAGAATCTTTCAACCGACCACAGCCGTTCTTATCACACCAAAAGTCAACCGACTGTGGAAATCCATAGGTGTTTACGATCTCTTTCAAGGGGCCACCGGTATAAGGAATAAGCTTGTCTTTTGTTCCGCCAAACAGTAGAACCGGCATCGGTTGAATGTTTGAGTAATAATCCTCAAATGGCAAAGCCATATTCCCACAAACAAGGGCCATTCCTGCAAATCGCTCCGAATAATTGTTTGACATGTACATAGCCAAATAAGCACCGTTGGAGATTCCGCAGTGAAACACTTTGTCCGAATCAATGCCATAATCAGTCAGCATGGTATCGATCATCCGATTTACGAAACCGGCATCATCAGGATCACCTTGCGCCAGTTCAGTTCCGAGTTTCGGAATTGTCCATGCCCGCTTATGCCCTTGCGGGTAGCAGACGATAAATCCTTTCTTATCAGCTTGGCGGTTGAATTTTGAAAAACCTGCTATGGCTTTGGCTCGGCTATAAATTCCATGATAGACTATGATCAGTGGATATTTCTTTTCCGGACTATAATTTGGCGGCGTATGGACCAAATAATATCGATCTATATCATGATGCGCCATCTCGACCTTATCAACCTCCTTCATCACGGATCGATATTTACATGCACTAACTGTAACGGCCAGGATAAAGAAAAAAACGAGCCTTCCAAGCTCTGTCATCATAAATTGCTTTTAATCAATTTGGCAGGAGCAAACCCCTCTAAGGTGATGGTAAATCGGATTTTGTTTGCGTAAGCTGTTCCGGGAGGAAACATATTGGCAGACTCAGCGAATGGAAAATAAATTCCAAAGAATTTTCCAAATCGAAGGCCCGCTCCCACATCCCACATCGCTTCCATCGTTCCATTGTTGTCAAACATTCCATAATCCGCATATATCACCGCAGGTATGTAGGGCAACTGAAAATTGATATTCCCGGCAATAATCATGGTGTTGGAGAGACCTTGACCGGATGTTGTCTTAAAGCCTCCCTGGTTTTCGATTCGCTGATTACCCCATAGCCTCGTCAAACGATTTCGACCGAACATATAATGCTCGTACATATAATCCATTGTTCCGGATTGGCCTCCTAAAGAGAATCCATATCTGGACAAGGTATCGCCGGAATACATCAAATTTCTCCCCAAGTAGGCACGCAGCTCGATCTTCTTGCCCTTTTTCTTCCAGTACGTTATTGCACCATTCAATTCAAGCCCTAAATTCAACACGCTGACTGCTGAAGGAACTGAGAAAAATTCCTGTTTTACATTGGCATAATCCAGTCGGGCATTTACGGTCAAATAATTTCCGCGTTTGGCCCAATTAAAATTGTAAGTTAAAACCCCGCCTATTGTTGTATTGTCATAAAATGTTGCTGTTTCAAAAACGTAGGCTCCTTTCAATTCAACTGTTTGTCTATACCATTTTTTGACCTTTGGTCGACCGAGATCGAATCGCAAATAAGGACTTATCGTATAATAATCTCCAAGTGGTTCAGTGGCCGAATCCGGAGGAAATCCCAGGCCGTTCCCAAATGTTTTTCCCAGAACACCCAACGTAATACCGTTCAAATTTTTATGCGGAACCCAGGTATAATTGATGTCTGCCATTCCCGCAATGGTCAATCTTCCAACAGAGAACATGGGTGCGAGGGTGTACTCAAATTTGTTTTTTGGAATCGTTTGGTTGTGAAAAAGAAATCCAACCATGAACTTATCGTATACATTTCCACCGATAATTGGAGTATACCAGATTTCAGTTTTATCTCGTTCATTGTCGCCAAACAAAAATTCCATTTTCAGAGGCTCTGATTTTTTAAAGAGACCTTTTTTGTGCCAGGTGTTGTTATTTCGGTTTAGCTCAGGCATTCTCTTCTCGTAATCGATGATAAATTCATCGAAAGTTGTTCCCGCAAATGTCAGCTCCTTCTTCTTCTCACCTGGCTCAGCCCAAAGGGTTTCACGCAATTGTCCCAAACTAAAAGCATCCACACGAACCGGCGAATCCATTTGACCAATATTTTTTACAGTGACTTTGGTTTCTTCTGCCTCCACTTTTACTTTGGTGATTTTATGATCAATTTGTTTCGTCGTTTTGATGAGATCGTCAAAAATCCAGCTCAAATCTTTTTTACTTTCGTCCTCAAATATTTTTCTTAAATCTTCAGGTTGTGGATGTTTGAAATGCCACTTATCAAAGTACACATGCATGATTCGATCAAATTCTTCATCTCCTAAATAATCTCGTAAATAGGTAAAAACCAATCCTGTTTTTGAATAAACAATCGTACCATAGTTAATAGGGGAATAATCTTCTGACTCCAATTCAATCGGCTGATCGACGCCATATCCCGCACTCATTGCATAGGACATATCATTCAGGTCTCTATGGCTCAGATGTTCCAGGTGAATCCGCTGAGAAATTCCCCTAAACATATCAGAAAGTCGCTCGTTTTTCGGATACTTGGTTTCCATGTATCGGATTTCGTTCATGGTGTTCAAACCTTCATCCATCCATGCGTGTTTTCGTTCGTTAGATCCTATGAATCCATAAAACCAATTGTGACCTACTTCATGAACAATGACAATTTCGAGTTCGAGGGGAGACGCGCTATTGCCAATTACAGTCACGTTTGGATACTCCATTCCACCCCCAGCGGATATAGTTCCATCAAGAGCAGTTACCTGGTCGTATGGATAATCGCCATTCCATTTAGAATAATAAAAAGTTCCATCGTTGATATACTCTATTGATTTCTCCCATGTCCAATAATGATGCGGCACAAACATCGCCCAGGAAGTTATTTTTCTACCGGAGCCTTCCAATTCAACTTCGCCTTTCAGCACTTGAAATCGTTTATCCGCAAACCACGCAAAATCATGAACATTCTTTTGAGTAAATCGAATCGTCTTCATCTCACTTGATGATTCAGGAAAGGGCGACATCCATCCGTTTTCTTTGTTAATGCCCGGATATGATTTCTTCTCAAATTTTTCTGCCGTCGATTCGGCCAAACTATCCATGAATATTCTTTCACTTTCTGTTTGTAAATCTCCGGTTGCACCAACAATGTAGTTTTTAGGAAGCGTAATGGAGACATCGAATGAGCCGAATTCAGAATAAAATTCGCCTTGCGTTAAGTAGGGCATTTCATTACAGCCATTTTTATCGAAGACCGCAGGTTTTACATACCACTGCGTGATCTGATAAGATTCTTCAACATGACCTAATCGCGAAATATCTCCGGAAGGGATTTTGACCAAAAATGGTGTCGTGATTTTAACACTTTTACCAACAGCAAGTACCGAGTTCAAATTGATGATTGCTATGTCCTCAAATTCTTCATGATATTGCCATTTCACATCTTCACCATTAACCTTGAATTCCAAAGAATCAATAAATCCCTGATCAACGTATTTGGCAAATTCCAGGCTTCCGTCCTTTTGATCCCAAAGTTGATTGGCCAAAGCCGTTTTTTTGTTTTTATACGCATTCGGCCAAAGATGCATATAGATTTTATCAAGCGCCGAATTTGAATTGTTGATGTACTCTATTTCCTCAAATCCTGACAGGGTATTATCCACGTCATTTAGCCTAACATCGATTTTGTAGTTTACCTCCTGTTGAAAATATTCCTGAGCGTGTAATGAACCTGTAAACACAATGAATATCAGGCCTGTTATATTTTTCATAAGGTGCTTAAATCTTCCTTGCAAGATACTTATATTTACAGAAGTTGCGCGTAGTTGGCACAGCGAATTATATTAACGGTATGAATCGATTTTTAGGTGTAGTAATAACGGGATCAGTGTTCTCGGTTTTTATGATGTCAGCCGATGGATGTTCAGATCGTTCTAAAAATGAAGATATGCCTGAAGATTCAACAAAAAATGTCAATGCGCTCATACATGAAAGCAGCCCGTACCTGCTTCAACATGCTTATAATCCGGTTGATTGGATGCCCTGGGGAGATGAGGCTTTCGATAAAGCGGCGGCAGGTGATAAACTGGTACTTGTAAGCATCGGTTATTCATCCTGTCATTGGTGTCACGTGATGGAGCACGAGAGTTTCGAAGATGAAGGGGTTGCTGAGTTCATGAATGACAACTTTGTTTGTATAAAAGTTGACCGCGAGGAGCGACCCGATGTGGATAATATTTACATGACTGCGGTGCAATTAATGACAGGGTCAGGAGGCTGGCCACTCAATTGCTTCACTTTGCCGAATGGCAAGCCTGTTTTTGGCGGCACCTATTTCCCAAAAAATAAGTGGATGGAAGTTCTCGAAAGCTTGAGCTCCGGTTATAAGAATGATAAAGAAACCTATTTGGCCTATGCGGAGAAGTTGACAGAAGGCGTGGCCGGAACAGAGATTATCACAGTTGCGAAAGAAGAAATCCCTTTTGATCGAACGGTGCTTGATAAAATGATGACTGATTGGAAGCTGAACTTCGACAGCGAAAGTGGAGGAAATCGCCGAGCTCCGAAATTCCCTATTCCCAACAATTACGAATTCATGACTGCATACGCATTCCATTATTCAGATACTACAGTCGCTAATCATGTCGATTTAACTCTCACGAATATGGCGTGCGGGGGGATTTACGATCAGGTCGGTGGAGGATTTGCACGCTATTCAACTGATATGAATTGGAAGGTTCCTCATTTTGAGAAAATGCTTTATGATAACGGACAACTCATCTCGCTTTACTCCAAGGCCTACCAACGAACCAAAAATCCACTGTATAAAGAAATTGTATATCAAACTATTGAGTGGGCCCAGCGTGAAATGATGTGCAAAGAATCCTGTTTTTATTCGGCCCTGGATGCTGATAGCGAAGGCGAAGAAGGTAAATTCTACGTCTGGACCAGGGAAGAGCTAAAGGAAATCTTAGGTGATGACTTTGACTGGGTAAAGAAGTATTATAATGTTGGTCCCAAGGGTTTGTGGGAAGGACATTTTATTTTACTCAGAGATCAGGCCGATGAAGAATTTGCAATGGATATGGAATGGTCAAGAGAAGATCTTAGAAAGAAGATTGACAAGGTAAATGAGAAATTGCTCAAAGCGAGATCCAAACGCATTCGACCGGGACTTGATGATAAATCGTTGACCTCCTGGAATGCCATCATGATGATTGGTTTGCTCGATGCTTACAGTGCGTTTGGCGAAAAAGACTTTTTGGATTTGGCAATTTCAACTGCCAGGTGGATAGAAAAATTTCAATTAAAAGATGACGGAGGCTTGCGCCACAGTTATAAGGAAGGGAAAAGTAAAATAGATGGCTTCCTTGAAGATTATGCTTTTACCATTTCTGCCGGTCTCAAACTTTATGAAGCGACTTTTGACGAGAGCTATTTGACGAAGGCGGACAAACTGATGAAATATACCATTGATAACTTTTATGATGATAAGAGTGGTATGTTCTTCTTCACTTCTTCTTCGGGTGATCAGTTGATTACGCGAAAAATGGAGATTAATGACAATGTGATTCCGGCTTCGAATTCGACGATTGCAATCGCACTATATAAACTCGGTTCGTTTTATGATAATCAGGAATATAAGGACATGGCTTCTCAGATGTTGACCAATGTTTATTCGGATATGACCGGATACGCTTCGGGCTATACGAATTGGGGTATTTTGTGTATGAACATAATTGAGCCGTATTTTGAAGTCGCCATTACGGGATCAAACTGGCAGGATAAAGTCGCCGAACTGAATGAAAATTATCTTCCCAATAAAATACTTTTGGGGGGATCTAAGGGGGGCCTACCATTACTTGAGGGAAAATTTGGAGAGGAGACCACCATTTACGTTTGTGTCAATAAAGCTTGCATGAAGCCCGTTACAGCCGTTTCCGAGGCCATTGATCAAATGGGTGAATGGTAAGGCTTGTTTTTTTAATAGACATTATAACAACTGGATTTGTATAGAGGTAAAAATTACTATTTTTTTATTAGCCAAGGCATTTTTGACCTGCCTGGCCGGCAGGCAGGTAAGCGTAGCCACAGCTACGGTTTGAGAAAATAACGCAGGCTAACGGAAAAAGAGTTTTTTTGCCATGCACATTCAGTTGTTATAATGTCTAGTGAACATATTTTCTTGATTCCTGTACAAACTTTAGCCGAATCGTTGCGAAAAATAAATTAGCTGTCGTTTGGTATCATTTTAGACCTTTGGAACCGAAATTGTGTCGTTAATTAGTACAACTGTTACGAATCAATGCTGAACGACACTCTCTCTAAACGAAATGATTAATTCGTTGAAGACCATATTATTTCTATTCGTTATTCATAGCTCATTTGGACTATGGTCGCAGAGCACAAATATCTCAATTGAATATCTTGATTCTTCGGATTATCCGGAAGTATATGAACAAGCAAAAAAACTGTGGTCTTTGATTGAACGAAAGCGGTTCAGCCAGATTGCCAAACGATTGGAGGATGGGAAAGATGAAGATAAATGGAGAGGATCAGAATTAAGAAGAAGGGTTAGATGGATGGCGGAGCTGATCACGGAAAATGGTATTCCGCCCTGTTTTGTTGGTCAGCAATCCTCTTTGGCTGATTGGTCAGCATTAAATAAAATCATGATGTGCAAAACGGTGCAGGACGGCTATGAGAGCATAATGGTAAGCCTGCATTATCATCGTAAGGATATTAGTAACAAAGCCGATGTGATTAACCTCAGCTTCACGCCTTATGGTGTATTAACAAAGATATCACTTTCGGTATCAGAAAAAGCGCTTAAAAAATTCGCGGATGAGGATGAACCAAGGAAAAATGCGCATCCAATTCTGAGTGGGCAAAAACTGGATCCAATAGATGCATATAGATTAGAAGGAAAGTGGGAACTTAACAGAGTTGATTTTGTAAATCAAGACAAAAATGGTGCGGAAAAGGCAACCACCGCTATTGATATGAATCAGATGAAGAAGCAGTGGCTTCAGTTTGAGGCGAATGGAAACGTAAAAATTAAAACTGAATCAAGAAAAGGACCGACCGAAGAAAAGCTCACCTTTTATGTTCGCGAAAATACGGTTCACATGCTCCAGGGCTTCTTAAGATCTGATCGTTATTTGGTGGAACGGCTTGATAATAATGAACTCGTCCTATTAACCTATCATACCGGCCTTTATACCAGTAGACAAAGAAAGTACTATCTAAGAACTGAACCTACGGATTTTGATCGGAACACATTTGAGAGCAGACAAAAAGAGTTGATAGAAGAACCCATTTTTCCAAAGGAAATCAAACACGGAATACTACAGACTTATGGAAGTAGATTTTATTTTACGCCTGATGGGACAAAAACCATTGGTTGGCCTTATACTGGTTTACTTTACCAAGAAGATAATAAGGGAAATCGTGTTACCGAAACGGAAATTACGGATGGATATAAGTCGGGAAAGTACACCTCCTGGCATGAAGGATATGTTTATTTAACAGGATATTATTTGCAGGGTAAAATGAACGGGGTTTGGACCTATTACCATGATGCAAGCACCATGAGCAACCTAGTCACCTATAAAAACGGAACTCTTGATGGCCCGTATAAGTGCTGGTTCAAAAATGGGAATTTGTTTACTGAAGTGGTTTATGAACTCGGCAAAGTACATGGAAACTCGCATGAATATACTGAGACAGGTGAGCTGTTCAAGACAACTCAATTTGAGTACGGGAAATTAACCGGAGAATGGTATCATTCCATTGGAGATGAGATCTCAATCGATGATATGACCCAAAAAGATGGAATTTACTATTTGAATGGTCTTGCCTACTCCGGAAAAGCAACTTCATTCTTTAAGACGGATGACCGAAATCCCCAACTAATTCGACAAGAAATCTCTCTGACAGGCGGTCTTTTTCACGGTCCCTACACAGAAAGATTCGAAAATGATGCCTTGCGTAAAGTAGGACAATACAAAAACGGTGAAAAAGACGGAAATTGGAAAATCTATCATAAATCCGGATTCCTTTGGCAAACCATGGACTGGGAAAATGGCAAGAAGAACGGCTATCAAACTCACCTATCTAAAAAGGGGGTGATGTTCTCAAAAACCGGCTGGAAAAATGATCTACGAGATGGCAGCCACACCCAATGGGAATATGATGGTAGTAAAATTGTTGAAACAGGCTTCTATTCAAAAGGAAAGCGACATGGAAGATGGGTTTACCAAAAATGGAGGTATGAATATTTCGACAACGGAATTCAGGTTGGAACCCATATAGAATTTAATGATCGCACTGTTGAACATTTTGAAACAGATCATCACACCCGTGTCGAACGCAGATTTTTTAAAGATGACTATTCAGGGAACAGTTGTGAATTCACCTCATTCTGGGCCAATGGATTTATGAAAGAACAGGGAATGATGCGAAGTGGCTACATCCGAACCGGATTATGGAAGACCCATCGACAAGACAAATCACTTGAATCTGATGGCGAATACAACATCAATGGGAAAAAACAAAATAATTGGAGGTACTATGACAAACAAGGTCGACTTTTCAACGTTGAAACTTATGATCACAGTGGTAAGTTAATTTCGACCAAACAATCTGGTGCAATCGCCGGATGCTCCGAAAAATTAAAAAATCAGCCGATTAGATCAACTGATCAGATAGTCAGCATAAAAGATCTGTTTGCCTGCAACGGAGATTTCTATTACAATCGAAATTTGTTTAGGGGATGGGCATATTACGGCACCACTTATGCGCAATATTATGAAGCCGGACAAGCAACCGAGAAAATTAAGAGATGGTGGAAAAATGGTAAAATACAGGAGGAGTCGGAAAAGAGAGATGGAAGTTATCTCGGACAATTGACGAGATGGTATGAATCAGGACAAATTCATCAAAGTGGATTTTATGAAAATGGTCATGCGATCAAATTCGAATCATGGTACAAAGACGGAAGAAAAGAAAAGCATCATTGGATTGAGAACGGAATTAGGAATCAGGATAGTTGGTATAAAAATGGACAAAAGAAGGAGGAAAAACACTTTATTAATCGAAAGGAGGAACATGGTCTTTGGCGAGGCTGGCACGAAAACGGAAGTCGGAAATATGTCAAAAACTACAGCTATGGTCGGGCGGTCGGAGAATGGAAGAGCTGGACTGACGACAGTACTTTAATCATGCTTGCTACTGCAAAAAATGGTTATATGATTGGTAAGTATCAATCTTGGTACACAACCGGCCAGCAACATATCAGCGGAACCTGGGCGGCAGAAGGAATAAAAGACGGTGAATGGAAGGAATGGCATCCGAATGGAAATTTATCGATACAAGAATTTTATTCAAATGGTAAAATAGAAGGAGAAGCAATCAAGTGGAATGCGGATGGAACTATATTCAAAAGAGGGAATTGGAGCAAAGGTTTGGAAGAAGGAATCCATGTTCAGGAAAGATTCGGAAGGGTAGAGCGTCAAGAAACAAGCTATTTGCATGGTATAAAACATGGATCGAACAAGCTGTGGCATTCGAATGGTCAATTGAAAATCGAGGAAAATTTCCTCTATGGCCTTCTTCAAGGTCAGCGTCTAACCTATTTTGAAACTGGGGTCAAAAAGACAATTGAATATTATGAAAAGGGTGAGGCCTCCGGCAAATGGACATATTTTCATGCAACAGGAAAAAAGAGCATGGAATTCAGCCATGATGAGGGTCTAAGTGTTTACAAGGAATATTATGATAATGGAAAGATCAGGACAAAGGGGTTTCGGCTTAATAATCAGCGCGATAGTCTTTGGCGGCGATATCATCCGAATGGAAAAATTTCTGAGATAGGATCGTATAGAAAAGGTTCTAAATATGGACGGTGGAAGAGTTATGACGCTGCCGGAAATCTGATCAACGAAAAAATTCATCAAGGTGTTGAAAAGAGTGCTATACGTAAAAAATATAGTTTAAGTACATTGGATTACGGTGATTTTGGGCTCCTTATTCGGCTTCCCAGGTGGCATGCTTATGAAAAGAATCTTTTACGAAATGCCAGGGTAAAAAGTGATACCGTTGAATTGTTCTTGGAGGATACGGAGGATTTGGGAGGGATCGTTCAGCTTGAGTCCGATGGAATGACGGAAATATCGCTCAGACAAAAAGTGGAAAGTAGTTTCGTCATTCGAAAACACAATGGCCGACTTCCCTTTTGTGATTGGAAACCGGTACAGAGTAAATGGAGAGACATGGAAACAATGGAAGGCGGAATTTATTTATTTCATGATTTTGATCCGGTAGCCACCGATCACTGGAATGTTGATGAAATTATCGAAAAACTACGGGCTGATAAAGATTTAACATATCCACAAGAACAAGAATATATTGACTTGATGCGAAACGCAGATCATCGAGCAGTTGCCATGCGATCTATAATCAGTTTCGTCTACATCGAAATTTCCGGTCTTGACAAGAAGGAAGAGAATTTTAAGAGAATCTTGAAATTTAATTTCAGTTATGGTTGTTAATAAAAGATTAATACCAAGCACTCAGCTATTTAACTGAATTTTACGAAATAAATTGAGTAATTCGACTTAGTAGACTAGTGCTCTAAACACTAGTGAGGTGCGATGTAATAGTCAACCAACCGCAATGTGTCAGACCCCGATGATCCCCAAAAATCCCGTTTTATTAATCCTACTTCTTTTGAAAAGTAATAGGTCCAGTCATCAATTGGCCCATGTCCGAGATGAGATATGTAAGTTTCTGAGACTTCATGGACCCGAATTACCTCGTAATAATATACTCCTGCCACCAAAAGCGAATCATATTTGGCTTCAATCCATCTGGTAATTGAATGCCAACCTTGGGAATAATTCCATTTACCGTAGTAGAATTGTTCCCCAACCAATGCAACTGTGTCAACTAGCTGCCTTACCGTAGATTCCGAAAAATCTTCAGGTTCACTTCCGACATATACGTTGGCATCACCAAGTATATAACCGAATCCTGTTTGATTTCCATATCCATTTTCAGACCCATATGGCAGATTTTCTTGAAATGGAAGAAATATGGAATCAATCTGAGCAACTGTACAACCGTCCGAATTTAGCTCATACTGAATAAATCCAACTAAATCGGAGCCACTACTGTAGTAAGTTTCCCCATTGTCGTAAGTCCACCACGATCCAGGATAAGATGCAATATATGGAGATGATTCAAATGTGAAATAAGTGCTTACATCGACCGTACTAAACTTACAGTCTATAACATATTTGGTGGCATTCTGAACTTGATTTACAGGTTCAACCTTATTCTTTTTACATGAGACGCAAAACGCTAGAATCATGCATAACAATATTTGAAAACTCCTTTCCACAACTCAATTCACGTATAAAGTTCCAAATTAGGTGAAAAATGTATTTAATTTATTATTCGCGACCCACCTTTTCAACCTTATGGCTTAACTTTGTAAAGATTCCGAATAATTCAAGTTTTTTCGGGATCAGTACAACTTACAAGATTTCTAGAAACAGAAATCTTTGTCTCATTGAAAAACACTATTTTTGAAGCCTTATGGAAGACAGCAATGCATTAGAGTATAATACTTCGCGCCCGAAAATGCACATTCCGGAATACGGAAGGAATGTGCAAAAGATGGTTGATCACGCAGTTTCTTTAGAAGACAGAGACGAAAGAAACAAAGTCGCCCAGGCAATTATCAAGGTAATGGGAGAGCTAAACCCTCATCTGAGAGATGTTGAGGAATATAAACCCAAACTTTGGACGCATTTGTTTATTATGTCTGAGTTTCAGTTGGATGTAGACTCACCTTACCCACTGCCTAAACAGGAGCAGTTAACTGCTAAACCGAACATAGTAGATTATCCGCAATCGAATATTAAAATTGGCCATTACGGCAAGACTATTGAGAAAATGATCGCAGAGGCCAGGAAGATGAAAGATGAGAAGGAGAAAGAAGCATTGGTTAAGACAGTTGCTCGATTGATGAAGCGATTTCATCTCACTTATAATTCAGACAGCATTGAAGATTCCATTATTTCGCAGCATATTAATAAGCTTTCTGACGGTGAGCTGACGATTGAAGATTTATCGTTCTTGCCCAGCACCAACGAAATCCTGAAAAGTACAGGTGGAGGAGTTAGCAAATCAAGAGGCACAGGAAAAAATCGAAACAAAAACAAGAACCACCGAAACAAGGGTCGCAAACGGCACTAAAGCTTTATGGGAGCGTTTGAAATTTATGGGGGAAATCAGCTCAAAGGCGAAGTCATTC
>CAZCAD010000029.1:0-14583 GCA_964496525.1 uncultured Flavobacteriales bacterium
CTTATTTTTTCCTTCCTAAATTTTCAACCACCAATTTATCTTGCCGGAATCAAGATCTAATTCCAATAAATAGGCATCGATAGTGAGGTAACAATAATCTTCATGAAAATGAATATTATGAACGTCGCTCAAATTAGAAATATTCATCTCTTTTTCAAATAAAGCAAGATCTGCATCCCACATCAACGCTCCATCATCATTTACTAATGTCAACTTAAAGGACGTTTTATTCAAATCATTGAACGAGCGAATCATAACGTAAGCCCGATCTTTATATTCAGATTCATACTGCTTTTCAATTTGACCTAAAAGAAAAGAATGTTCTGTGAGTGAATCGTCGATGGAAAGTTCCATCCTGTCATTTGAATTAACAGACGCTCTCAGGTCAAAACGATCAGTTGGAGGCACGTATTGAATCGTACTCGATCCATCAAACCAGTCAAAAGATTTTGTATTCGTATTATAGCGATAGACTTCGCCCTGATCAGATTTGACAAACACTTCCCCACTGATATAAATTGTAAATACAGAAATAGATTTAGAATCAACTTTGATTTCACCATCAGCCTCGACAATCGGAGTTATATTTTTTGACTCCAGATCAAATTCTGAAATCGAATAGATAAGATTATCATCAGAGTAATTAAAGTATTGACTGTTGCTAACCAAATAAAATGTCGAACCAACAACATAAGTACTGTAATTGTTACCAATCAGGTGAGAGTATATCTTCGTATGTGCATTTCTATCAATCAAATGAATTCTGAGGTGTCCTGTATAATCATCGGTGCGAAAATTATCATCATCGAAATAGCTCACGTCTTCATCGAATAAAATGATCCGGTCATCCTGTACATAGATTTCTGAAAAATATTCCGGAGTGCCTAGTCCAAAATAAGTAGGGTTGATGAACTGAACAAACATCATGTGAGCCCCCAGGATAATACTGATTACCCAATACCACCATTTCTTTTTAAGAGGCGACTTGTTCTTGTCTTTTTGTTTTTTCTGTCCAAATCCTATAAAAGCTATAATAAGTGCCCATAGAAGGAAGAGTCCAATTCCAAAGTGAAAAACATATTTCCAACCAAGATAATCTTCAAGCATGCGAACCTAATTTAGAAACAAAAAGACGCATTGTGTAATGATATACAGGTGCGTCTTTTCGTCTCATATCTAGTAAAATATTAAGAGGATTTCCAGGCTCCTTTAAGAATCACTTTGCCAATCGTACTCGCATCCGGTTTATTCACTTCAAGGCTAAATTCTCCGCAGGCGTTGTCATCATCAAAATAATTGAGTTCTACATGGCCTTGTTTTGGCATTCCCATACTCCAATTGAACCATACTGTTCCTAAAGGAGAGATAATATTGACCTTCGACCACAGATTTGATTCATAATCATGGTACGCATAAATTCCCGGCTGAAGAACTTCTCCGTTTTTTGAATGGAACTCGACGTAAATTTGAATATTAGTTGCCGTATCTGCGGCTCCTAAATCGAAATTATATAATCTGAGCTCTGCAGTTGAATCATTCTTAACAGTCCACTCTGAACGGGTCACATCAATGATTCCATTGTGGGTGAAAGTTGAATCAAATTGATAACCATAGTTTTCAATTTGATAAAATATATCGTTATCGGCCGTACACTCTTCTTCATAAATAGGTCCACTTTCTTCAACCGTAGTACTGTCATTACCATCAGTTGAATCCCCATCTCCATCACCACCGCATGACGAGAATAATAATGGCACTGCACCAATAGAAAGAATTAATACAAACTTTTGTTTCATAATCTAGGTTTTAATTTTTTCAAATATAATTATTCAATTCAATCATTCTTCATTTTGATGTTTGACCTCAAAAATACTTCTTTTAGAAGGACGAATTTATAGAGCTTTGAAGTAGAAATGTATATAATCCATCAATTTTATAGATTAAATGTTTGGAATAGAATAATTTTGATCTATATTTGTCCTAGCAATGATTAAGAATGTTAAAATAATTACTTGTTGTATGAACCTTTTCATTAGGAAAGGCTAGTACGCTGTAAACTTATTTAAGGGCCTTTCAGTTCCGATAGCTATCGGGAGAAGGGCCTTTTTTTTGTGATGAATTTGAGAAATAAAAATATGAACTGTTGTTGTATGATGTGCTGTCCGCCTGAGGCGGAGCGCAATTGATCGACGATGACGTAATTTAAATGGTGATTATTTACTTTAACGCAGGCCCGATCAAGAAAAATTGATCGGGCCTTTTTCATTGTCCACCATATCCGCCTTAGGCGGAGAAGGCGGATAGCTTGAAATTAAGGGAAATTATAATGCAAAGTTTTAGAACAGAAATAGAAAATCCGGTAGTCCAGAAAGATATTATTGATCTGGAGAAAAAAATTCGGTTATTTAAAGAAGGGCAATTGGATGAAGAATCATTCAGAAGCCTTCGTTTAGCTCGTGGTGTTTATGGCCAAAGACAGCAGGGCGTACAAATGATTCGTATTAAGTTGCCTTTGGGCATTGTTCGTGCTGAACAGTTGAAACGATTGGCAGACGTGACGGATCAATATTCGGACGGGATCTTGCACATTACTACCCGTCAGGATATTCAAATTCATCATGTTTCCCTGGATGATACGCCGCAACTTTGGAATGAATTGGAAAAAGATGAAATCACACTCCGTGAAGCTTGTGGTAATACGGTTCGCAATATAACCGCAAGCCCCTTAGCTGGTGTTGATCCTGACGAGCCATTTGATGTTACTCCATACGGCTGGACATTATTCGAATACTTTTTAAGAAATCCAATTGGACAGGAGCTTGGACGCAAATTTAAAATTGCCATTTCTTCTTCTGAATCTGATGATGCCAGAACCTACCTCCACGATTTCGGGCTGATTCCAAAGATCGAAAATGGAGTGAAAGGATTTAAAGTTCTTATAGGGGGAGGATTAGGTGCCCAGGCATTTGTCGCTTCGGTCTTGAAAGAGTTCGTACCTGTAGATAGAATATTAGAGGTTGCCACGGCCACATTAAAAGTATTTGATAAGTATGGCGAACGGAACAAAAGAAATAAGGCGCGCTTGAAGTACTTAATCAAGGAAAAGGGACTTGATTTCGTTCGAGAACAAATAGAAATCGAGTTAAGGAACCTTCCAATTTCAGATTTTGAATTGATCGAGCCGAAATCAAATCCGGCAGCTATTCCAAATTTAGCTATTCAAATTCCGGATGATCTCTTTGAGTTTGCGAGGTGGAGATCAACTAATGTCTATGAACAGAAGGAAAAAGAAGAAGTCGCCGTCTTATTAAAAGTTCGAAATGGAAATTTCAGTACTGAAACCGCCAGATCTGTGGCAGAGATTATCTCAACTTACTCCAGAGAGGCAGCGAGGTTAACCATTGAACAGAATATCTTGATTCGCTCGGTTCGAACTGAATACCTGGGGAATCTATTCAATGAGTTAGAAGCCTTGAATTTACATGATTTTGGGGGAGGTTCAATTCGAGATATCACAAGTTGCCCGGGCACAAAGACTTGTAATCTGGGCATTACAGCCACCTACAGTGTTTCTGAGGTTATTGAAGAATTACTGGTTAAGGAATATGAAGAAGTCATCCTAGAGCATCAAATCTCCATTAAAATTAGTGGTTGTATGAATGCCTGTGGACAACACACTGTGGCGGATATAGGATTTCATGGTAGTACAATTAAAGCCAATGGCGCTGTCTTTCCGGCGCTACAATTATTGTTAGGCGGATCGAATAGGAGCGATGGAAATGCTGACTTCGCTGACAAGGTGATAAAGTTCCCAAGCCGTCGTATAGAAAATGTGATAAGAACTTTATTGGACGATTTTCTCTTGAACAAATACGAAGAAGAAACTTTTAGAGATTTCTATACCAGATACGGTAAAAATTATTTCTACGAATTGTTGAAATCAATTGCGGATGTGAAAGAATGGACGGACAATGAATTGCTCGATTGGGGATCAGAACAACGATTCTTTCCGGAAATTGGAATTGGCGAATGTGCGGGTGTGAAAATTGATTTGGTTAAGACCTTAATCTATGAAGCAGAAGAGAAGATCGATCAGGCTAATTACTTTCTGACTGAAGGAAAATTGAACGATGCTCTTTACACCATTTATTCAGCACTGGTAGAAGGAGCAAAGGCATTTTTGATAAAGAAGGGAGATAAAACGAATTCCAAAAAACAAATCGCTGATGAATTTGAAGCTTACTTCCATTTGGTTAAAGACGAATTGAATGAGTTGAGCTTTGTTGCGCTTTTGAATAAGTCAAACGCCTATTCCGCTGAATTCTCCTTTGTGGAAACTTATTTGAAACAGGCAGAAAGATTTTTAAAACGAATTGATGAATTGACAGTCAACTACGCTGAAGCTAAGTTGACCAACGAACATAATTGAAGATGAAAAGTAAATTGACATTGGTGGGTGCAGGTCCGGGAGATAAGGACCTCATCACCTTAAAAGGGATAAGAGCATTGCAAGAAGCAAAGGTTGTTTTATACGATGCACTGGTCGACGAAGAGATTCTGGAATTCGCCAAATTGGCAATCAAGGTTTATGTTGGTAAAAGGGGTGGAGAGAAATCTTTTACTCAGGAGAGAATCAATCAATTGATTGTTTCCAATGCCCTGATTTACGGAAAGGTTGTTCGATTAAAGGGTGGTGATCCCTTTATATTCGGAAGAGGTCTTGAAGAGATTGAATTCGCGAAGCGAAATGGAATTGACACTGAGGTTGTTCCCGGTATTTCCTCTTCCACAGGAATAACGGCTTTACACAATATTTCATTGACGCAAAGAGGAATTGCCAACGGTTTTTGGGTTTTAACGGCTTCAAAAAAAGGAAATCTGTTTAACGAGGACCTCCGATTGGCGGCTAAATCCAATTCAACGATTGTGGTTTTGATGGGTGTCCAAAAGTTATCATTAATCGTTCGAGAATTTAAAAAGTCGGGAAAAGAAAATCTTCCTGTTATCATTATTCAAAATGGATCGCTTCCCAACGAAAAGATTGTTCGGGGAGAAGTGAATTCAATCGAAAAACTGGCTTTAGAAAACAAAGTAGGGGCTCCGGCTATAATCGTTTTGGGCGAGACTGCCAGAGATAAAAATGTGGTCGAGCTCAAAGTTGAACTCTTTAATCAATTGAACTAAGATGAACGAACTATTTCCCATATTTCTTAAAGCCGATCAGTTGAATATTCTACTGATTGGAGGCGGAGAAGTGGCTGCGGAAAAGCTGCACTTTCTTCTCAAGTCTTCTCCGAATGCCAAAGTGCAACTCGTTGCTCAAAAAGTTTCTAAAGAGGTTTACAAGATTATTGAAAATCATGAACGCATTAATGTCAGTATTCGACCTTTTGAAAAGGAGGATTTAATCGGAAAGTCCTTGGTTATAGCTGCGACGAATGATGAGACCTTTAATCAAGAATTGAGAACATTTGCCACTGAGAAAGGAATTTTATTAAACGTGGCCGACAAATCTGACCAATGTGATTTTTATCTGGGTGGGATTGTCACGAAGGGAGATTTGAAAGTGGCGATTTCAACAAATGGCCGCTCTCCGATTCTGGCCAAACGATTCAGACAATTTTTCGAGAATGAAATTCCGACTGACTTTGAGCGCGTTTTGGATTCGACTTCTGCTTTAAGGAAAAAGCTGAACGGATCTTTCAAACAAAAATTGAAACAGTTAAACGCAATCACTAAAAACCTGGTAGAAAATGCTTGATGTATTGACAATAGAGAATGAATTAATCGTTCGTTTGAATCAGATTGAAGATCGGATTGGCAATACACCTTTGCTGGATATTTCTGACATATCGCCTAATCCGAACGTAAAAATCTATGCCAAGGCCGAATGGAATCAGCTTGGCGGTAGTGTCAAGGCCAGGGCGGCTTATCGAATTATTCGCCACGCTCTGGAAGATGGAAGATTAAATGCCGAGAAGGAACTCTTAGATGCCTCAAGCGGAAATACGGCTATCGCCTACGCAACAATTGCAAAAGAAATTGGTTTGAGAACGACTTTGGTTATTCCTGAAAATGCGGGCGCGGAAAGAAAAAATATTCTGATAAAACTAGGAGCGAACCTGGTGTTCTCGTCACCATTTGAAGGAACGGACGGGGCCCAACAGCTAGCCAAACAAATTTTTATGGCGATGCCTTCCAAATATTTCTATGCTGATCAGTACAACAATCAGGATAATTGGGAGGCACATTTTTATGGCACTGCTCCTGAAATTATTCAACAATCTAAAGGTGCGATAACGCATTTCGTAGCTGCATTGGGTACCACCGGAACTTTTACAGGTGTTGGTAGATTCCTTAAGAAATATTACCCCAAAGTCAAATTGATACAGTTACAGCCTAACAATCCAATGCATGGATTAGAAGGATGGAAACATCTGGAGACGGCAAAAGTTCCCGGAATTTTTGACGATGAACTGGCGGATGAAAATTTAGAAATCGACTCTGAAGAGGCTTTGAAAATGATCAAAAGAATTTATGAATTGTTCAACATAAAAGTAAGTCCCTCAGCCGCCGCAGCCGTTGTCGGAACGATAGAAACAGCAAATAAAATTCAACATGGAGTCATTGTTACGACTTTGGCTGATAACGGTGATAAATATGCCGAGGTATATGAGAGTTTAAAAACAAGAACATAGATGTTAGAGCATAGAATATAGACAGATTAAGAGAAGTCTATAATCTATCATCTACTATCTGAAATCTAAAATCATGATTACAAAAGAAGAATACCTGGATCTTAAAGTCGTTGAACTGGCAAAAAAAGATTCGCAACGATTGGTTTACAATCGAGAAATAGAAGAACAATTAATTGAGGAAGCGCGTGATGGCTACCCATTTGAAATCACCGGATTTCTTTTAGGAAAGAAGGCTGATTTTGAAGTGGTCAGCGAATTATTTCCGGTTAAGAACATTGCCTCGCATAAAGAAAGGCGATTTGAAATTCACGGATTGGATTACCTGAAGGTGGAGAACTATGCGCTGCAAAATGATCTGGAAGTAATTGGCATTTACCATTCGCATCCTGATTATCCGGCCCTACCATCACGACACGACCTAAAATATGCGCAGGATGTTTTTGCCTATGTCATAGTCTCTGTTGATGGTGGCGGCACGTCTTTGATTAATTCATGGAAGAAAGAGAATGGCAAGTTTGTTAATCAAGAAATAATAATAGACAAAAGATGAAGGACATAGGACAAAAGACTCTTTCGAACAAGAGCATGAATAAAAGAGTCTTATGTCTTTCATCTTATGTCCTAAATCTAGTATTATGGCTACAATAATTATCCCAACGCCTTTGCGGAAATTTACCGACAATAAGGCAAAGATCTTAACCGGCGGGAGTTCGGTTAATGAAGCGATCGCGGAGCTCGGATCACTACATCCGGATTTGCAAAAACACCTGTTTACCTCAGATGGAAGTCTGCAAAACTTTTTAAAAATCTATCTCGGAGATAGAGATATTAAAGCATTGGAAAATGGAGAAACAAAGGTGGAAGAAAATGATGTAATAAGCATAATTCCGGCGATAGCGGGGGGTTCGGGGGCTGTGAATTTTACAAAAGAAGAACTGGAACGATACAGCAGGCATCTGATCATTCCGGAGTTTAATATCGAAGGACAACGCAAGTTAAAGCAAGCGCGTGTTCTTGTAATTGGAACGGGAGGATTAGGCGCCCCATTGCTTCAATATTTGGGAGCCGCCGGTATTGGAACAATCGGCATCGTCGATTTTGACGTAGTGGAAGATTCCAATCTGCAAAGACAGGTTTTGTTTACGCAAAAAGATATCGGTCGTCCGAAAGTAGAAGCAGCGAAAGAAAGGATAGCGGCTCAAAATCCGCACATCACAATCAATACCTACAACACACTTTTCAATTCCAAGAACGCGATTGAAATTGCTGAGAACTATGACCTCATTGCTGATGGCACAGATAATTTTCCAACCAGATATTTGGTAAATGACGTCTCAGTTTTATTGAGGATTCCTAATGTTTTTGCATCCATTTTTCGATTTGAAGGACAGTTAACCGTTTTTAATTATGGCGGGAAAAACGGAACAGCCGGTCCCAATTACCGAGACCTGTTTCCATCACCACCGCCCCCGGGCTTGGTGCCTTCTTGCGCCGAAGGTGGGGTCATCGGGGTCTTGCCGGGTATACTCGGGAGTCTGCAAGCGAATGAGGTCATTAAAGTAATTACAGGAATAGGCGATACACTCTCCGGAAAGTTGTTTTTATTTGATGCCCTGAGTTTTGAGACCAGAATATTAAAAATTGAAAAAGACAAGGACAATCCATTGACAGGAGAGAATCCGACTTTAACCGAGCTGATAGATTACGAACAATTTTGTGGTTTAACTATTCAGAAAGATGAAAAACGCGAAAATGTAAAAGAAATTAGCGTGCAGACGTTGGATAGATGGCTCAAAGAGGAGGACATACAATTGATAGACGTTCGCGAACCCTTTGAATATGAGATTGTCAATATTAATGGACAATTAATTCCGCAGAATCAGGTTTTGGAGCAAGTAGATAAGATTTCAACCGAACATAAAGTGGTCATCCACTGTCGATCAGGTAAACGTTCTGCCGATGTCATTGAGCTTTTGCAGGACAACTATAATTTTCAGAATCTTTTTAATCTTGAAGGCGGAATATTAGAGTGGGCGGATAAGATTGATAATAGTTTACCTAAGTACTAAATAGTGTCTGGTCGGAAACTCTACAAAATTAGAAAAGTTTCTTTTTGCGATATTTTCATTTTCCTCAAATTCTTGATACTTAGGCATCAAGAATTCTCAAAAAAGAAAAATCTCACCTGCCTGACCGGTAGGCAGGTCAAAAATAACTCTTTTCATAAAGATTGACAGTTTCCGACCAGACACTAAATAGATCATAGATGTTAGAACATAGACTTGTGATGGACCGGTCTTTCAGTATCGGCTCAGCCGATACGATCTAAAATCTATGCGCTAAAATCTATAAATCATTAACTTTGCCCATCCTTAAACAGGACGAAAATGATTGAAACAGACATTGTCATTATCGGTGCCGGGCCGGTCGGAATATTTACGGTTTTTGAAGCGGGATTGCTCAAGCTGAGGTGTCATTTGATTGACTCTTTGCCCGAATCAGGCGGACAGCTAACGGAGATCTACCCAAAGAAACCAATTTATGACATTCCGGGTTTTCCAATTGTGAATGCCGGAGAACTCATCGATAAGTTGATGGAGCAGGCAGCTCCCTTCAAGCCGGGCTTTACCTTAGGAGAATCAGCCGTTACCATTCAAGAAGTTGAAGACAATCAATTTGTGGTGACCACCAATAAAGGGACTGAACACAAAGCTCCGGTCGTCATCATTGCGGGAGGCTTGGGCGTATTTGAACCAAGAAAACCACCTGTTGAAAATCTCGAACAATATGAGGATAAAGGTGTGGAGTATATTATTAAAGATCCTGAACTCTACAGAGGTAAAAAAGTAGTTGTCGCCGGAGGGGGAGATTCTGCATTGGACTGGGCCATTCATTTAGTTGAGCAGCGAATTGCTTCGGAACTTTCATTGGTTCACAGGCGGTCGTCTTTTAGAGGTCATTTGGATTCTGTTCAAAAGGTAATGGACTTGGCTGAGGCCGGAAAGATCAATTTGATCACAGAGGCTGAAGTTGTGGGTATTAATGGAAATGGATCGGTAGAATCAGTTGACATCATGCATAAAGATGGATCTCAAATTACTAAAGAGACGGACCATTTTGTTCCGCTTTTTGGATTGAAACCCAGCCTCGGACCCATCGGAGAGTGGGGATTAGAGATTGATAAGAATGCCATTATTGTCGACACCAAAGATTATTCAACCAAGCGAGAAGGTATTTTCGCTATTGGTGATGTTAATACCTATGAAGGAAAGCTAAAGCTTATTCTTTGTGGTTTCCACGAAGGAACGATTGCAGTTCAGGCTGCATTTGCTCGAATTTATCCGGATAAGAAAAATGTCCTGAAGTATACGACAGTGAATGGGGTGCATGGGTTTTAGGGCTTTTGCACTTTCGTGCGAAAGAGTTATTAGTTAAAGAAGTTATTAGTTAAAAGGTAAATCATCAAGAATTTCTTGGCTTAGAGATTGGAGTGTCGGCCTTTTGACCCGCGAGGACCCCGTATTGTATTCTATTGGGGTAAAGCCCCGCGAGCCAAAAGCGTAAAAATGATAAATTTGCAGCGCAGTGGAAAACACCATTATCATATTCGTTATCGACAGGGAAGGGACCCAGCATGAGCTTCAGGCACCTACCGACATGAGCATGAATGTGATGGAGGTGTGTCGATCTTATGAGCTACCGGTCGAAGGGCGTTGTGGTGGAATGGCGATGTGTGCGACATGTATGTGTTACCTGGAGTCCGATCATGAATTACCGGAACAATCTGATTCTGAGTTAGAAATGTTGGACGAAGCTTTTTTCGTTGAGGAAAACAGTCGCTTGGGTTGTCAAATTCATGTGAAGGATGAGTTGGATGGCCTGGTTATAAGATTGGCGCCGGAAGGGAATTAGACTCTAAAATAACTTCAACGCGCTAAAAGAGGCTTTCTCCGTCATATTTATTTAGGAAAGACGTCTATTACAAAAATGGACTTGAGGACTAATAGAAATTTTATTATGGTTCCGGTAAGGGATTAAATGAGATTTAATAAGTCCTCATTGAAGAAATTTTAAATCTGAAACAAATTTGAGTATTTCATCTTCATTTCCGGTGAGGATTAATTTTAACGGATGTAGTCCGGGGCCTAAATTTTCCTCGTAGACAATATTGCACATAACGGCATCATCACCTTTTCTAATTGACTCGATTAGTTTTTTCTCATCAATTTCACCGTCCAGTAATTGGCTAAAGTTAAATTCTTTGACCATCAACACCCATATTAGAAATAAAACAACTTGCCCTTGTTAAAAAACCAGGGCCACTGATTACCTCCTCAAAAGTGATGGGCTGTGCTACAGAGTTGTCAAATTTACTCATTATTTGCTAAATTGAACTCAAATCTTGTTATCCCGCGTCTAGTCAGGGGAATCGCTGACTAAATTCTTAGTAATTCTTTCCTGAAGGGTGATTTTCCTCATGGCGATGGTACGAGCGGAATAGGATATAATTATGGGTTTTGTCTCGATCGAGACGCTTTCACCGACCTTGACTTAAATTCGCCGACCTTGACTTAAAGTTAAACCGAGAAATCCTCCTGTGACAACCGAAGGACTTTAAAACTTCAAAAGGGCGGTCTTATTCCTAAGCCCTTTAGCTCCATGCAAATGGATAATCCCCTCTTCAATGTCCATATTCGTCAGGTGGATTTTGGAATCAGTTTCGTCAACTACTTTGAAGAGTTCAACATTTCCGTCGGCATCCAGACGGAGAACGGTGATAATTTTGTTTTCAGCCTCATTCCAAAAGTGCGTATCCAATTCTTTTTTTGGTCGTCGATAATTTTGGTAATCTACGGATTCCGGATTTTTTCTGTTGTCTCCATAAGCGATATAGAGTTTATTATCGAAAAGTTTAAGTTGAATGCCGGTCCCATCTATATTATGAGCATGATACATTCGAGAATTTCCATGATTGAACGGAATACTTTTCACCCATTTTTTTCCCTCAGCACTTATTCCAAAAATATCCATGCCATAGACCATATTATTATTTGACATGATAAATACGTCTCCGTTTTCATTTATGTAAACCTCACGACTCACTTTTTCAATTCCTAAATCGTTCTCCAACAAGTTCCAACTCACGGTTTTCTCCTCCAGGATTTCTAAATCTTCATTAATGATTAATCGATGAATTACACCACTGAATTTATCCGAGCCGGTAAAAGCATCACTTTTTTTTGATTCGTCAATAACAGCGATGAAACCTGCTTCGGTTTTCTTAAAGGCGATTAGTCGCGGCATCAAATCAGTTTTCAAATGGGTTTTAAGATTCACCTCCATTCGATCTCCATATTCGCAGTCCTTCATTTTCATACTTCCCTCGTACGAAAATGCTGCATACGTATGAGAAATAAAAAATCGTTCGTTCCAAAACTTTGCATATTCGCTGCCTTTTTCAACGTGAACTTCCCAAACCAGCTTGTCGTTTATTACATCCAGCACGAGCAGCGATGTTTCAATTCCGCTGTATTCATCATCACCCAGATACCTGGCCTCGCGCAAAGCAATGTATCGATCGGATCGTACTTCTCGGGCATCTCTGCCATAAATAGCATCAAGATCAAATCCTTCATCGGCTTGTTCAGCGTCTTCTGATTTAAGAATATTTGAGCTTCCATCTAATGGGATAATATATAAACTCTTTTGCCCATTATGAGATGAACATCGAGTTAAAAGAAAAACGTCATCTTCTTCTTTGAAGTAGCCAAAGAAGTCCATGTGTTTTGGTTTCTTGAAATCAGCAAGTTTAATATGGGCCAGGGTAGTGTCCTGTATTTTTCGACCGCTCTTGAGATCATAAACATCCAATCGTTCGCCAAATCCAATTATGTGGGAGTCGTAGATTTTTCCCTTGTGAATAATTCCTCCACTTCCTTTGTACTGATCAAAGAACGGAAGCCATTCAACTTTCTGCATTTCCGGTTGTGAATTTGCTTTCAGTGCAAGCATGATTGATAGAAAAATAATAATGTGCTTCATTTATGACGATCGGATGGCTTTATATCTGAATATCTTGAGTGGCGAAAGATTAGATGAGATCACGAACAAATCTCCCAATCGGATGATATCTCTTGCGTCGTTCCGAACTAAAAAGCCACTTTCCTGCGGTGCAAGTGCGCTAAAGCCACCCTGTCCGTCACCCAGTAAGACGGCTCCCCGACCACCGTCATATCGCATGGTTTCAACCTCGGCGAGATAATTATTGCCGATGCTGAGAATATCCAAAAATCCGTCATTATTCATATCGAAAATAATACTTGAATTCAGCGGACCAAGCTGTGCGAAGGATGGAAGTCTTGAGAACACAAATCCCGAATCGGTGGAGAGCAGGACGGAGCTGCTAAAGTTTGTTGCAGAAATATGCAGTGCCGAATCCAAATTCGTTTTTCCATAGATTTCTTCAATTCCGGCGGTTGCAAAATCATCGTAGCTTGGGAATTTTGACTGGATGAATGGCATTTGTTCGGATGTGCATTGTCGTCCGCGTACGGGAAAGCAGGTTCCTTTTTGGTGGTGCGCCAATACGATGTCGTAAGTACCGGTTTTGTCAAAATCGCTGACATAAATTTCAAGGGGATGTTTTTCGGAAGGATGGAATTTATTGTTCTCTCCAATGTTACCGAGCAGATAATCGTTTTTACCGTCGCCGTTAAAATCTCCGACCTCGATCGACATCCACCAGCCAACCGAATTATCTAAATTATATTTTTTAGTGACGTTTGTAAATTTTCCCTGATCATTTTCAAAGAAGGTAATGGGCATCCATTCACCAACGCAGATCAAATCCAAATCTCCGTCCTGGTCAAAGTCATCAAAAACGGATTCCGTAATTAAGCCGGGGGCAACTAAGTCCAGAGATCCGCGTGTGACCTCTACGAATATTCCGCCGTCATTTCTAAGTAGGAAACTCCGCGGTGCGAAGGGGTAAAATCCAGGAATCTGACGTCCTCCAATAAATAAATCCTGGTCGCCATCCTGGTCATAATCTCCTGCCGTTACTCTTAAGCCCGAAGTGATCATCAGAGGCAAACGGCTGCTCGTTTCATTGGTAAAATTACCTTTTCCATCGTTGACATAAAGCTGATCCTGCAATAAGGGTGAATCGTAGCGGTGCTCGTTTGAGCCATTAACAACATAGAGGTCCAAATCCCCGTCATTATCTGCATCAAACATCAGCGACCCCATTTCTTCACGGCTACTTTCTTTATTCCACGGGCCCGCTTTGGCAATGAACTTACCATCCTTCGTTTGCAAGTAGAGCGTTCCGGAGAAATTTCTTGAACCTGAAACATAAAAATCCTTGAGCTGATCTCCATTTACATCACCCTCCGATAAAAAAGGACCGAGCTGTGACATTTTGTGCGGAAGGAGAATCTCGAAAGCAAAATCATTTACTACAAGTTCCTGATGCCAATGATTCAGTATCTTTTCTTCAGTAAACATTCTCGGCTTTTGTTTCACCACTCCGGAAGGCATTTTGGCCATTTCGTATTTAATTTCGAGCAGTTGGTCAACCGCCACATCTTTTTGTGAATAGACTTTGGAATCGTTAAAAATGACTTCGACTTCGTCGATCTTAGTCACCTCGCCCAAACCAAAATGCAGCACCTTACCAACACTCGATTGGAATCCTCTTGTCATGTGCAGCTCCTGGTAAAAAATCTGTCCATTGGCCTTGACCGTCACTTTCAATCCATCATAGTTTCGATCACATTTTATCTGTAAGTAATGATTGCCCGACTTTAACTTATTCTCAAGAACTGCCGAAACATCCTCCATATTATTGACAACCATATCGAGGTCGCCATCATTATCCAAATCG
>CAZCAD010000030.1:0-14425 GCA_964496525.1 uncultured Flavobacteriales bacterium
CATGATCGTCTCCACTCATACCAACACAGTTTAACCCAACAACCATGGTTCGGTGTCTGCTAAATATTTATTGCCCATTCTTGCCAGGTTGATGGCTTCGGCTTGTGCGGCCCTTAACTTATAGCTAAGAATGAGTCCTTCAATCTTTCCCGGAAATTTCTTGAGATCGGCAATAACATCCAGGTCTTCATCGACCAAATTTCCTCTTTCAGAGACTTTACCATCGAAGTATTTGTGTGTTAGAACAACGGCCCTGTTCACGAAATTGCCCAATATATCGGCCAGCTCATTATTTACGCGAGTTTGAAATTCTTTCCACGTAAATTCACTGTCACGATTTTCCGGGGCAATAGCAGTCAGAGTGTATTTGAGCTCGTCTATTTTATTCGGATGATCTGCGATGAATTCGTGAAGCCATACCGCCCAGTTTCTGGAAGTTGAAAATTTATCTCCCTCCAGATTTAAAAATTCATAAGCCGGAACATTATCAGGTAAGACAAAACCCCCATGCTCTTTCAATAGAATTGGAAATATAATGGCATGAAAAACGATGTTGTCTTTACCAATGAAGTGAACGAGTTTACGATCACCACTCCAGTAATCTTTCCAATCTTTTCCATTTTCAGCGGCCCATTCTTTGGTAGCAGAAATGTATCCAATCGGAGCGTCCATCCATACGTAAAGCACCTTTCCATCTGCCTCTTCTAAGGGAACTTTAACGCCCCAGTCCAAATCTCGAGTCATTGCTCTTGCCTGTAATCCTCCGTCGATCCAACTCATACACTGACCGACAACCTGATTCTTCCATTCGCTTACATCGTGTTGTTTCTCACCATCCAGGATGCCTTCTTTTATCCAAGACCTTAACCAGTCCTCATGTTTATCCATCGGTAAAAACCAATGAGTCGTTTCTTTCAAGATAGGTTTAGCACCACTCAGTTTTGAGACCGGATTTTTTAAATCGGTCGGACTTAAGGCAGAGCCACAATTTTCACATTGATCTCCAAAAGCTTCCGCATAATCACATTTTGGACAAACACCTGAGATGTATCGATCTGCCAAAAACTGACTGAATTCTTCATCGTAATATTGCTGGGTTGTTTTTTGAATAAAACTCCCCTTATCATTTAAAGTCTTGAAATATTCCTGAGCTGTTTCATGATGAATCGGCTTGGATGTACGGGAATATATATCGAAGGCAATGTCAAAATCTTCGAAGGACTTTGACATCATTTCGTGGTATTTATTGACGATGTCCTGGGGAGTCGTTTCTTCCGTTTTGGCCCGAAGCGTAACTGCGGCTCCATGCTCATCTGATCCGCAGACGAAAAGCACATCTTCCCCTTTCATACGAAGAAAGCGAACGAAGATATCTGCGGGTAAATAGACACCCGCCACATGACCCAAATGGATGGGACCATTTGCATAGGGCAAAGCTGCTGTTATGGTGTATTTTTTATCGTTCACTGTGGCTGAATGTGCAGCAAAGATATATTAATCTGATAAAAGGGATTATCTTTGTTTAGGCCCATTATCAGGCATAAAAATGAAAAAAATCCACATTCTTTCACCGGCTAAAAGCATCTATAAATCGCACATTGATTTTGCTGTTCAATTTCTGTCCGAAAAAGGATTTGAAGTTGACATTGGCGAACATGCCGCCGGGCAGAACAATTACTTTTCCGGGACTGATGATGAACGATTTTCCGATTTTCAAAAAGCGCTTGACGATGATTCAGTTGATGTCATATTATGTTCAAGAGGTGGTTATGGATCGGTCCGTATAATTGACCGATTAGATTTTAGCAAATTCAGAGAGCATCCAAAATTAATTATGGGGTATAGTGATGTGACGATTTTTCATAACCATATAAATGCAAATTTTGGACTGCCTTCAGTTCATTCCACTGCACCTCTCAATTTTCAGGAAAACACCAATGAATCTCTGGAATCATTTCTAAATGTCCTAAATACCAAAGAAAATAATTATGAGTTCGGCCACTCTCCTTTAAACAGGGCGGGACATGCTGAGGCTGAGGTGATAGGAGGAAATTTATCAATTCTTTGTTCGCTCATCGGCACGAATTCGGACATCGACTACGCCAATAAGATTCTCTTTATCGAAGATAGCGGAGAGGCTGTTTATTCCGTTGACAGAATGATGTTGACTCTTAAAAAAGCTGGTAGATTGGAAGGTTTAAAAGGGCTGATGGTGGGAGGTTTAACAGAGATGAAAGACTCTGAGATTCCGTTCGGAATGACAGTGGAGGAGGTTATTAAACAAAGTGTCGAAGAATATGATTTTCCTGTTTGCTTTAATTTTCCTGCCGGACACATTAATGATAATCGGGCGATCGGATTGGGCAGAACGGCTCGTCTCGAAGTCGGTCACATCATCAATTTCTTTCAGTCATTTGAGCGATCTTAAATCCCCCGGCTTTCCAAATATTTTTTAGCGAGATCGATTTTTGGATTTCGATGCTCCAGAAAACGATAAAAAGCAAGTCTTTTGCCTAATCCAAAAGAAGAACTTTTTGTTTTGGTGAAGAAATAGTTCAAAACATCTTCGATATCCTGAGCAGTATTCACATGTTCATAGGTCATGAGAACCTGGTAATCCAAGCCATATTTTTTCTTGAATTCCCGTCCGGTAATTTTAGTTCCCATCTTCCACATGAATGTTCCTTCATTCGGAATGGAGGTTCTGACACAGCCTCCTTCGTTTAATAAGAGTGCTGACTTTGCGACGACGTAAGGTAAATCCATAATGTGCTCAAAGACTGCGACGGAAGTAATCCGGTCGTACTTTTCATGGACTTCAGAGATGTCAGAATAAACATTTCTAACCCTTTTTAGTAATTCTGATCCTTCAAATAATTCTTTGAATGGTTCAATGATGTCGTAATTCGGATGAGCAGGTTCATATTGCAATTGATTCAAAGTGCCCGCTCCAATTTCAAGAGTTTTTTTTCCCTGTTCTAATCCCGACACGTCCGCCGCCACCTTTTTGTGGAGCCAGCGTTCAAGCTTCATCGACAAGGAGGTAGTCTTATACCTCCCTTCCCGATTGCTTATGTAGTGTTGGGCGTAGATATCTTTATACTCCTTTGTGAGTTCAATTCTCTTTTTTGGAAATTTGGATAGTATGTCAATCATTTTTTTTGTGATAACGACCAAATACTTGATTGACTTTTATTTTCAGTAGGTCAACTAACATGCCCAAACCATGTTGAACTACTTTAACGCTGGATCCTTCTTGCATTCTCAAAACAACCGCCAGTCGTTTGATGTCATAATTTCTTTTTAAAGAAATGTATAATACCTCTACATCGAATGCGAAGCTTGGAATTTTCGTTAATCCAAAAATGTCTTCTGCAACATCTCCGCGAAATCCTTTCATTCCACATTGAGTATCAAAGTGCCCCCCCACCACAAATCGACCCACAATAAAGGAGAACACGTTACTGCCGAACTTTCGAATGCGTGAGATCTTTGTAAAGTAAACTGAATCTTCAAGGGTTCTGTCTCCTACTACAACGTGAAACTCCTTTTGGTCTAAATAGTGGACAAAGTTTTCGAAGTTTTCATATTCAAATGGGATATCGACATCAGTAAAAATTCTAAATCTTCCACTTGCTGCCAACATTCCAGACTTTACCGCAGCGCCTTTTCCTCTATTCTTTTCCAAACCAATGAATTTGCAGCTCAGCCTCTTTGCCAAGTCTTTAGTTTGCGTTTGATTTTCCGACCCGTCATCTACGATAATTATCTCAAATGAGTACTCTTTTGAATTGAGAAAGGTGATGAAGTCAGGTAAGTTGTTTTCTATCGTCCGCGCTCCATTATAGCACGGAATAACCAGACTTAAATAAATATTTTCGTTTACATCTGACATCAGTCGTTCGGCCTGTTGAACGTAGGCTGCATGTTGCTTTTTCCAAAGAGCGACAAAGATAGAGATAATTCAAATAGCTGTGCGAGGACCGGTGGCACCTTAATCCGCGAAGGATCCCTCCTTAATTCGGTGGTTATTATAGATAAGATATGCGACACCATTTCTCTCAACTTCTCGAAATAGTTTAGAGCCGTTATTTTTTCGAATCAATAGCTCATCGACTATAAAAGGTTCTTCCGAACCGTTGCCGGTTAAAATTATATTCGTTTTCTCAACAGCATCGGTCAGTTCAAATTCCATTTCAACGAAACACCATCCATCAACAATATGATTTGACTCAAAAACAGAATAGGGACTTTCCCAGTTTGCCTCCTGACCATCGTTATATACAACCTCGACATAAGAAGTAATATCAGGGCGATCTATTTCATAATAGAACCAGAAACTCACAACATAATTTCCATTCTCAGTTTTTCCATCTCTCTCCAGCGTGAAAATCACGTCAATCCCGTGCTTAACGTCTTCAAACGCACCATCACCGTCCAGTGTTTCAGAGGCAGTTCTATCGTCCCAAGATTCGTAACGGAACCAGCTATTCTTTTCTTTGGAGAACCAACCATCTTTTTTATGAATTGCAGAATCCCTTTCAAGTAACAAAGAATTATAATAATCGGCCCCATTCCAATCGCCCAGAACAAAATCAAAGACCTTGTATTGCTCATTTTCGAGAATTTTTTCAGATGACCAAATCATCCTAAGCTCATTGGGCTTCAGAGGCTGATTATTTTTAATGAGAGCAATTTTCTTGTCATACCCTATTGTCCTACAAAGATCCTTATCAATAAATTCCGGACTGAATAAATTATTGAAGGCCACAGATTCATCAATCGACATTCTCGAGCTTAAGGAATTAAGCAAAGGGGTGTTTGTATGATAGCTTAGAACGCAGGCTTCATGAAGAGCCCCTTCTGTACCAACAATCATAATATTTTCGCTGGACAAGTGAGAAAAAGGAAGAAATAGGATGGCATCATAGTCTCTCTTTCTTACAAAGTCAACGATCTCCTTTGTGTCAGCCGAGAGATATTCTTCTTTAAACTCATTCTTTTTTGTGCTTACAACATCCTTCAATCTGTTATGCACAGGGTAAGCCTCGATGCAGTAGAAAGTAATCCCTGCAAAAAACAGAGCGCTAATCAGATTTGGTTTGCCATGTCTTAATTTGATTCGATGTAAGATTATCACTGAAAAGATCACCGCCACATAGAAAAACACCCATCCGAATCGACCCAAGACTCTGAACTGCTTTAATGGGCTGATCAAATCGACAAACCAGTGCATAAAGTCATACTTTAAGGGGAAACAAAATGAGAATAACAAGATGAGGTAACCGGCTATCAGAAAGCTAAAAAGCTCTGTCCCCAAAACCTTCTTAAAGGCGAATTCAGCTCGTCTTCGGACAACATAACCAACACTCACAGCACTAAAAACCATCGTGCTGAGTCCAACATAATTCCAGGTTTCCCAATGACTGAGTTTTATACCAAGAGCCCGAATGATGTAATTTAGCGGACCGTCATGGGCGGCAAGAAAAGATTTCCAACTGGCATGATAAGAGTAAAAGCCCGCAGGATTATCAGGTCGGTTTAGATGTGTATCAACCATAAACATGGAAAGCTGAAAAACAGCAAAGGGAATTAGAACCTGAATGCAGATAAATCCAAGATTTTGAAACATTTTTTTTCGATGTTTTCGTTCGATAACAGCACGAACGAGCCAAAGAAAGATGGCTAGAAAAGCCATAATGATTCCCATATAAGGATGAGTAAAAAAGAATCCCAGAAGATAAAGCGAAATGACTATGGACCAAAGCATTTTGCGTTGGCTACTGAGCACTTTGATCAGCAAATACCACATTAATGGAATCGCAAATAAATAGGACATGGCGAAGTGACCGGTGATGCGATAAATCTGCGGTGCCATTAGTGTGATTGCTATTGCCGCAGCAATGCTCCAAAGCAGTTCAACTTTATAATGGCGGAATATTTTGAAAATGACCAGACTACAGATTGGGAAGGACATCAACATTGCCAGATTTAATATGCCAACGCCGTAGTCGACCAACCCTAATGATCGAATTATCCAGGAGAATAATGGATGAGCATCGGCATAAACGACCACTTCTCCATAGGGGTAATTCATTCCCGAAAAGTGCCAGAAGGAGGCATCGAATTTGGCATGATAAAGAAAAGCGTAGTAATTTTTACTGCCATCTCCACTGGCAGCGAAAAGGTACTCATTCGGATTTAAGATTACCTGATGATAAAAGAAAAAGAGCACCCCAAATGATAAAAGAAAGGTGAGGGCCGGATATTTGAGTTTGGACAGCATTCCAGTGGGGCTCTAAGAACGACTAAAATAAAGCTTAATTATGAGATCACTGATTTTTCGATCGTTCTGAGAATTTGCTCACTGGCATCAATTTCAGCCTTTACGCCGATCGGTAGGGTAAACTTGGGTGCTAAGTGTCCAAAAGATGCTCCCTGATAAACGGGGAAATTACAATCGAGAAAATGTTGCATAAAGATTTCTTCAAGACTAAAGGATTTCTCTGGCTCTTCGGGTTCACAGTCTTTAAACGACCCCAAAACAAGGCCGTTGATTTTATCAAATATTTTGTTCTGCTTTAGCTGCCAAAGCATTCGATCTACCCGATAAGACTCTTCGCCGATTTCTTCCAGGAAAAGAATTTTTCCCTTCCAGTTGGGTTCGTATTCTGTTCCAATCATTGATTGAATTACCGTTAGGTTTCCACCAACCAGATGACCACTGGCAGTACCGCTTGTTAGTGTCCGCAGTCCTTCGCGATTTTCAGGAGGGTTTTTCATTTTAAAGGGAGCGCCGGACAATAAGGCCTTGGTGACCTCTTGCCTGGTAAAATCTCCCCAGGAAGAATATCCGCAGGGCCCATGAAAAGTAACCAAACCGGTCTTCGCATAAATGCCATTTACCAGCGAGGTAATATCACTAAAGCCCATAATAATTTTTGGGTTAGACGAAATCAGCGTGTAATCCAATAAATCCAGCATCCGTGCACAGCCCCATCCACCTCTCATCGTTAAAATCGCCTTGACGGTTTTATCTTCGATGAAATTCATGAACTCTGAAGCACGGAATTTGTCTTTACCGGCCAAAAACCCATGTTGCTGATGACAACTTTCGCCGACGACGGTTTTAAAACCCCAGTCTGCCATCAAGTTTTCAATTTTGGTGATATGAGCTTTGTTCCAAATAGATCCGGAAGGTGCTGTTAAGGCAATGGTATCGCCATACTTTAAGGCTTTGGGCAAGAGACGAGGCATTCTTGTTCCCTGCGACTCAAATGAACTGAGCAGAATGGTTCCGGCAGCCAAGCCGGCTGAGGTTTTTATGAAGTCTTTTCGTTTCATTCGGATTAAATTTAGAGAAAACTATGCCAACCAATTCAAATTATCAATGCTAAGTCGCATCAATTTATTATCCGTTGATAGTTAATAGAGGTTCCCTTAAATCTGTATAACCCCTTTTTCCCTTAACTTTGTATTGTTCGCCGATTTGTTTTATGAGGGCGAATACAATAAAAAAAGGAAGATGGAAGAACAAGAAGTTCCGATTACCCTATACGCGGAGATGACTCCGAATCCCGCAACAATGAAATTTACTGCAAACAAAATGTTGTTGTTGGATGATGATTCTGTGACGTTCGATAATCTACAGGAGGCAAAGGGTTTTTCCCCTTTGGCAGAAGCACTTTTCGAATTTCCTTTTGTCACGAGCGTTTTCATAACCGCCAATTTCGTCACGATTACCAAGACAGACAATGTTGAATGGGATTTTATTGTGATGGAGATGAGAGAGTTCATTCGCGAGTGGTTAGTGTCCGGTCAAGAAGTCTTAGTGCGAATGCCGCAACTTAAGGAAGCAACTGAAGAAGGTCATCCGCTTAAGAAGAAAATTTTACCGTCAGAATATGATCAACAAATAGCCGCCTTATTGGATGAATATGTTCGACCGGCGGTTGAAAATGATGGTGGGGCAATTGATTATGTTGGTTATGAGGATGGAGTTGTGACGGTCGAATTGAAAGGCGCGTGTTCAGGCTGCCCCTCATCAACAGCAACCCTAAAAGGTGGAATAGAGCATCTGCTTAAATCAAATATTGAATCCGTAACTGAGGTAATTGCACTGTCTGTTTAAAACAGACCCTTAAACTTCTGCATAAAGAACAGGCTCACTAATTTCCCTATCTGTGAATGTGATACAATGTTCCTCAAGTTCAGCCAAAATCGGCTTATAAATTTCGCCGTGAATCGGTAAATGAACTCCTTTAATCTGAATTGTTCCGTTCAAAATCATTTTGCAACAAATCGCAATGGGTAATCCAACCGTATTTGACATGGCCGTATAGGTTTGATTCTCTCCAATGCAAACCATATGTGAATTTATTTCACGGAATTCATCGTCCAATTTAAAAACAAATTTGTGCCACATGACAATCATGTCTTGGTCATCGGGTTCAAGACGCCATTTTTCTTCGAGAATGCGCTGTAGAAATTGAGCCGGTGTAACATCCTCCGCAAACTCAAGTTTCTCATCATCAAAAATTCCCAGCCAAACGAGTTTATCCCATACGGCATCATCCATGTCGATTTGCTGATAGTATCTCAGCTTTAGTTCAACGGAATCATGTTCATTGTAACGCAGAAAAGAGTTAATGAACGCTCTGTTCGTCATGTCTTTACTTCCTTCAAGGATGTATGAGTCGTCTGTACAACCAAGCTGAACAAAGACATCCCAAGCCCTGGAAAACCCTTTTCTTCTAAACGTTCCTCGGTAGATCGTCGGAATATCAACCAGTCCGTATTTGGCCCTGTATTTCAGGGAATCGCGATTCGCGTATCCTTCAAACTCGCCATATCCAGGTATTTTGATAATTTCAGTTCGGCGGAAAAGTTTGGTGTAAGGTATATATTTGTATTTGCCTTCCTGAATAAACTTTGCTGCGCTTCCTTGTCCTGCGAGGACAACACTTCTTGGATTCCAGGTGAATTTATAATTCCAAGGATTATCGTCACTTTCAGGAGCCACAAGTCCTCCGGTGAAAGACTCGAAGATGTGCATGGTTCCTCCAATCGCCTCGATCTCGTCGAGCACTTTTTTGGCACTCATATGATCAATTCCCGGATCCACCCCGATTTCATTCATGATTAATATTCCGGCTTCGACGGCATCATCATGTAAGGCAAGCATGTCCTTAGAAATGTATGAAGGGGTAATGAGGTTAGTTTGATACTTAATACAATCTTTCGCAATTTCAACGTGAAATTTGGATGGAAGCATGGAAACAACAACTTCGGCCCATTCAATTAGTGGAGCTCGTTCATCAGCATTCAAGGCATCCAAAGCAAAACCTTCAGCATTGGGGCAACCTTCAATTTTTGACTTTGCAAGTTTGCCGTCGCGATCAACTACTTTAACACACCACCCCTCCTTCTCTGAATTCTCACAGAAGTAGCGAAGCATAGAAGATGCAGACAAACCCGCACCGATAACCAATATATTCCTCATTTGCTGCGATGTTGCTTGTGCTCGGTCAAACATAATTTAGCAGGTCTCTGCGAGTTGGCGGATTCTTTTTCTTTTAGTTGAAAAATTCTCACCTGGCCCCGGCTATGTACAGTTTTTCGGCCTGATAAAATAAAAACCCCCTCGACTTAACCATCACGCTACATTTGACTTAGCACTTAGGCTAAATTAACAAATCGGGATCAATATGGATCGATTAAGAGGATCAATTTTTGTCAAAAGGCGTAAACAGACTGAAACATCGTGCTACAGAACGGTTATTGTTATTTTTTTTAAGCCGTAAATAGATTACGTTCTGGCTATTTAATATTGTATTAAAACAAGAACTATGTCAAAAATAATTTCACTTTACGAAAAGCTAATTGTAAAAGAAATAATCTACGAAGTCGGAGACTTGGGGGTACTTGCAAGTTGCGAAGTAGTCATTCAAGACAAGAAGATAAATACGCAATTCATCATTTCACACACTGATTTGAATAGAATCATTTCACGAATTGTAGCAACCGGGCATGGCTTGGAAGTTCGTAATCACGACTCATTTTATATGGAGGATGGAACTGAACTAATCAGCTACAGCTTTGATAACTTATTTGGCGAACAAATGGTTTTAGAAAATTTTCAATTTGTTGATCAGGTTAAAGAAATAAGAGCATAGAAAAACAGATATGAGAGCAGTTACCAATCAGCCGGAAACAGATTCTGATTTTAGAATAAGATCAATAGTGAGTCTGGAAGAAATCGAAAATCACGACATGATATATATCTATCACCACCTTCACATAGGAGATCAGTTAAAACTAAGCCTGGTCGGTACAAATTTAATGGGTGATTTACGGATGAAAGTAGAATTTAAACAGTTCGTTTTAGGGGTTGTAATCCTTGGTGGAATTTTGAAGGAATTTTATGAAGGCCGGACCGAATTATGGGCTGAAATAAGTTTTATGGAGAAAAAAAAGTATTTGCCGGTTAAAAGGCTTGATATTGCCCTGAAAGCCGTGAAATTAAAGAAAGTGGGCTAATTTTTTCGTGGCTTTTCCCTGACCGGAAAAAATTAATCAAAAAAATATCCGCAAAGCAGACAACCAAACGGTTTCATCTTCGTAAGTGTTAAAAAAAGCCTTAACTTTACAAAAACTAACTTTATGAAAAATCTACTTCTACTTACAGGAATAATAGGAGTTGTGGTTTTAGTGTCTTGCGAAGACCATCAAGTAATTCCACCACCGGTGCCAATGGTAGATTTGAACTGCGATTGTAACGCCTTGATCAACGATTCTACAGTTTCTTACTCTGATACTTGTAGCTACGCATCAGTAAAAACAATTGGTACGCCGGGAACATCTACAGCAGAATATTTTACAACTGTTTGGTACCAAGGACTTGGTGGTGTACAGCGAATGGAACTTGAAATCAGATACATTACCTGGACAGATGACGGAGTTCGCAACAAACCAACTTTAAATGAATGGCAGACATTCTTTAATGATAATAAACAACCACTTTATTCAACCAATCCAATAGATATTGGAGTTGTTGTTCGTTGGACGGATCTCAACGGTAAAGTATGGATAAGTGACTCCTCTACCGTCTGTGTTACTGACTTTGAATTTATTCAGCTTGTTCAGGAAACGGATACAACCGGCGATTACATGAAATTCCAAGCTGAATTCGAATGCGTGTTAAGAAACTCTGATTATGGAGTTCCTGATAGTGCAAAATGCCTTGAGAACGGATTCATCAAATCTGCATTTAGACTTGACTAAAATCAATTTTATATAGAGAAGTTGTTTAAAGCCGAACTACTTACTGAGTTAAAAAAACAGTTCATTTTCACATTTCACAGATCGATTTTAAACAACTTCAGTGAAAAACCTCACTAGATGCGGGGTTTTTTTTTAATTTTAAGAAAAGCCCAACTACTCAAATGGACGAAGTTCTTAGAATTGCAATCATCGGTGACTTCAATTTTGCGTACAATTCGCACAATGCGACCAATCAGGCGCTTCAACATGTTGAGAACGTTCTGGACCAACCACTAAATTATTATTGGCTTAATGAGAAAGAATGCTGCGAGCAAGGTTATAATTACACAGACGATTATGACGGAGTGTTAATCGCCCCCGGACCTTACCGACAACCCTTTTATTTTAATTCCATTATTAAGGAGCTGATGAGTAAGAACATTCCCGTCCTCGGAACCGGAGATTGTTTCAAGTTATTGGTAGAGACTTATTTTTCGGAGAAGGGCTTGGACATCAGAAGAGAAAAAATTATTTCTGAAAACTTGATTGATGGAAATCAATTCACAGGAATAGAACTTGATAAATTCTCGGCAGAGTTTTCGAAACTTTATTTGATTAGAGGAAACGTTGAGTATAGCTCTTCGCGTTTTTCCATTCTTCCGCAATATTCCGAAATGTTAAACGAGGATTTTGAAATTGGTGCGAGGAACCAATATTTCGATCCTGAAATTCTCAAATCGAAAAAACACGATTTTTTACTATTCACCATGTTCTGTCCTCAGGTAATGTCTTCCTCGGATGTACCACATCCCATTTTCACATATTTCGTAAAGAGCATTCGAAGAATCGTTGACATCAAAAGTAGCGAAAGCTAAGAAGCACTAATTTCGATAAGGAGTTGATTTTTATCTACATTATCCCCTTTTGATATAAGGATTTTTTGAATAACTCCAACTGACTCCGCACGGAGTACGTTTTCCATTTTCATCGCTTCAAGCACTAATAAACTGTCCCCCTCTTCAATCGAATCTCCCTCTTTAATTAAGACATCCAGAATTCTACCCGGCATGGGAGCCTTTAAAATTAAACCCGCATTTTCATCCTCATCGTGAAGCCCCATTTTCTCTAGAACCAGATCTAACTCATCTCTAAAGGCGATCCAATAAGTTCTATGGTTATACCGAAGGTGCATTTTCTTGCCGCCGAAATCAACTTCCAGCACCTCAATGATTTTATTTCCGGAGGGAGTCGCGATTTCAAACAGGCCATCATCTATTCTTTTGATTTGGACTTTATCCAGAGATTCTTGTATCCCTATTGTATGAAATAAATAAATCACCTACTGACGGTTTGTGCTTAAAATTAAGGAAATTCAGGGGATCACCGATCTTTCACAGGGGATATCATATTTATGCAGGGTTCATGATCCCTCGGAGTGGAAGGAAGGTGATAAAAGAAGCAGACTAAATAATAAGCAAGCGGATATAATATCCAATAAGATCTGACTTTTTATAGCGCCAGTACATCGATTATTTCAGTACCTTCATTTTAGTCAAGATATGTCTGACTCAGCAGAAATAAAACGCCTCAAGGCAGAAATAAAGAAGCTCAAAAAGGAGAATATAGAATTTAAGAGTAAAGTTGACTATAGCAATGTTGTCTCTACCGTCCTTGTTCCGGACGAGTTGAAACCTATTTTCGATGAGGCTGAAAAAAATGTCAAGGAATACTTTAAACAAACGATATGCAATCCCGAAAATGCTGAAATAATAATCAATGACGAGCGCTATGTTTTAATGAGAAGCTCGGCACTTTCATTCGAATTCGTGGATGTTATTAAAGAACTTTACTCTAATAGGAGCAACGATGAAGCAATTCGAATAGCGAATAACTTTCTCTTTGATATCGCCCACGTTCTTGGAAAAGAGGATGCCAAAGCATTTCATAAAAAAATGAATCTGAAGGATCCGGTCCAAAAACTTTCTGCAGGACCTGTTCACTTTGCGTATACGGGGTGGGCCAATGTTGAAATTCTACCTGAGAGTAGGCCAAGTCCTGATCATGATTATTTCATCAAATACTATCATCACAATTCTTTTGAGGCACAGTCATGGCTAAAGGCCGGCCGCAAATCGGAGTATCCCGTTTGCACCATGAACAGTGGTTATTCTTCGGGATGGTGCGCGGCAAGTTTTGGAATTCCACTGACCGCCGTGGAAATTGCCTGTGAAGCCCAGGGAGCAGAAAAGTGCACGTTTATTATGGCTCCGCCGGACAGAATTGAAGAGTACTTAGCTAAAGAAGAAATGGTAGAAGACAGTGCGGACTATGATGTTCCGGTATTTTTTCATCGAAAATATACCGAAGACAAACTCAAAGAATCGCTCTTGCAAAAAGACACTTTGCTAAAAGAGGTACATCATAGAGTCAAAAACAACTTACAAGTCGTTTCGTCCCTTTTAAATTTGCAAAAGGAATCCATAGCTGATTCAGAGCTAAAAGAGATGTTTAATTCAAGCATCATGCGCGTGAACACTATGGCCTACATCCATGAAATGATTTACGGTAATCGTGATCTGACGTCCATTAATATTGAAAAGTACTTTTCCAAGTTGTTGAGATCCCTGGGACAATTTTATGGCTCGGAAGATCAGAATATAAATATCGAACTGTCAATAGACATCGGCAATTTGTTCTTCTATCCTGACACTGTTATTCCACTGGGACTTATTCTGAATGAAATTGCTTGCAACTCCTTTAAGTATGCTTTCGAGGATGGCGGAAAGTTCTATCTGAATTTGAAAGAAAAAGATGGAAATTATACCTTAACCGTTGGTGACACTGGAGCGGGAATGAGTAGCGAGAACAGCCCTGATTCTCTGGGCCTTTCCTTGATCGACGTTCTTTGTGAACAAATTGACGCTAAAATGAAGGTCAATAACTCATCAAAGGGATTGGAGTATCAATTCGAGTTTAAGAATTAATGCCTGTTTTCTTAGGGCTTGTAACGCAATAAAGTGTGCAGAATTGGCACAGTAATTTTGTTCTTTTTCAAGGCATATAATCTGCGAATAGCCTAAGTTATTTAAAGGCTTTATAACGCACCTGCCGTCCTTTAGATTAGCAAAACAATATAATTGCTCTTTGATAAGAAGAAATTAAT
>CAZCAD010000031.1:0-3677 GCA_964496525.1 uncultured Flavobacteriales bacterium
CATTGGAAATTGTAATTTGGGATTTCACGCAGAGGCCGGAGAGGTGCAGAGTCCGCAAGAGGATTTGTGCCCTCCCGCCTGCGGCGGATCAGGATCTTTTTTATCAAACCCTTACCGTTATTCAAAAGATTCCGGATCACCTGCTTCGTTCCTCGCCGTTGTCCGGAATAACGGTCTATTTTTCAATCGTAAGTGATAATAAAAGTGAACAAGGTAGAAAGATCCCGAATCTCCATTTCATTCCGTTCGGGATCAGTTCGACTACGCAAATTCTTGCAGAATTTTCTGTCTCACTGAAAAAAGCAAACCTATAAGCCGGGTTCTGTAAAACCATCCCAATTATTATCGGAGCAGTCTTCTTGTCATTTATCTGGTCCCAACATCGCTGCTGGGATCAATCTATCTACCCTCCGACTCAAGCGAGTAGCTTTCAAATGTCGGTATACATGATATTTCAGCTCATGAGGTTTACCTGGCTCTTAATGTCGCCATCAAGACGGTGGGCTCTTACTTTGCCCTACCGAAGTAGGGTTATCCCTCACGAAGGAGGGCCCACCATTGCACCCTTGCCCTGACGCTCGCTTACGCTTGGTCAGGGCGGTATATTTCTGTGGCACTGTCTGTCACGCTGATGTCCCGATAGCTATCGGAAGTCAGCACGCCTTCCTGTTAGGAAGCATGATACTCTGTGCTGCCCGGACTTTCCTCCCCGACGATAAATGTTGGGGCGACAAGACGGTTTGCTTTTTTCAAAGAGCGACTGTAAATATACGGATAGATTCAGACAAAAGATGTTTCCGAACAGACACTACTTAGTTCCCTGCTTAAGTATGACTTGTTGAACCGAAATTCTGTTTGAGGTATGAACTTTTAGCAAATAGACCCCGCTACTCAAATCAGAAACGGTCATTGATCCTTCTTTTGCTTTTATTTGCTGTTGCCTCACAACTTGACCATTCATCTCAATTAATTCAACAAACTGAATATTCTCTGATGCGCTGAAATATATCATGTCATTTGAAGGATTTGGATAGACGCCAATCTTGAGTTCCTCCTCTATCTCACTTAAAAATCCTCTGTCGATATCCTTAAATTCAACACGAGTCACGATTTCGGTTCCGCTCGGTCCGGTTGTTACAATTTTCATAATTGGAACTTTTTGACCATTGGACCACCAGATATACTCATGTTGATCGGGAGTTGGTAATTCGAGCCAAGTTCCGGTCCCTCCAAGGTCAATGTAAACCGAATCACTATAAGTATAATCCATTTTTACACGAATCACGTCGAATGTCCCGTACCAGGTATTGATAGTGCCCCATCCATCAACAAGGGCAGTACGATTCTGATGACGTCTGAAAATCCCATTAAATGCCGGGTTTAGGTCAATGTCAAGAAATGAGTAGGAAAACCAGGAATTTCCATAATCAATCGGCAACTTGTATTCCGTGTCGATAACAGAATACTGAGCCGGAATTTCGACTCCGTTTATATTCATTCCCAGACCCGTCTTATTCAGGTCTCCTGATCCTGATTCATATTTTGTAAAAATAGTGGTATTTCCGATCTCCAAACCTGCAGCTTCCGCTCCGGACAAATCGAATCCTAAAAAGTTATTGTAATAATCGGAATCATAATCCGGATCCAGGAAATTGTTGAAGGATATCTGAAGCAAGAGGCTTGCATCCGATACATCGTAAAAGGTATCGATCCGTTGATTGGAAATATTAATAGTTGAATAATCCCATAAAATATCTGCGCCGGTGGTTGTATAATCAACGGATAAATCATCTGAAAGGCTAATCATCGCCGTATCATCGGCAGATGGAAAGTCAGCTAAATCGATTGTAATTTGAGCAGTTAAATTCACTCCGCTTAGAAGGAGGAGCAGAGAGGGCAAAAAGAGAAATTTATTCATTGCGCTTATTTAAGACCTACTGCAATAGTACCGGAAACATTGTCCAAATCCAAGGTTAATGACTGAGAATCGTCTTTTAAAATGGCATCGAAGTTGATATCGAAAAATGCCATCGATGGAGTTCCGCTTTCCTCAAGGATATATGTTATCGGACCGAGGTTAAAGAACTCAGAAACGTTGTTAAGATCCTTGCTTGATTTATACCAGATTCCATTTCTCTTGAACGACACAATCATTTTCCCGTAGTTATTCTGATCAACCGCTGTACAATAATCATAATTCAATAACCAAAAGAAGTCACCATTCTTCATTCGAAGTAAGGTAGTGTACGTAGCTTCATTGTTACTCGCATCACGAACAATATGTGTAACCTCATGAATGCCGTCAGCCAATTGCAATACAAAGCTGGTTTCTGTTGATTTAAGATCTCCATTGATATACCATTCACTTACAGGAAAAGTATTCAGGGCATTAAAAGTTACTTGATCGTCTATAGCCGCAATGTTAAATTTTGGATCCATCTCTTCGAACTCAAATCCGTATCGAACGGGAATGGTAAAAGGTTGAGGGCCATAATCCGTGAGCTTCAATGAAATATCATAAAGACCAAATTCATCATAGCTAATCATGGAACCGGGTTGATATTGACCCTGATCATCTTCAATTAATAAGTAGTCCTGTTGTTCATATGCCTGTCAAAAATCCAATCGAATACAAGCAGGATTATGAACGAAAAACTCCGGATCGTTTTTGATAATTTCTAATCCCTCTGATGTTAGATCAGCCGGCATTCTTTCAGGCCGCAATACTTCAATACGCATGGTGAAATCTTCAGACGGAGCATCAATTTGACCGTAATAGGTTTGAATCCCGTTTAATTCTGAAGTTCCAAAACTTAGATTGGCATCGCCATCTCCCACTTCTACTTCAAAAGCCTCTCCATCAATATTTCCTTTGAATCCATACTCAGGAGCATTCGGGTCATTCAACTGAGGTAAGGGCTCTTTGGTACAGCCGGCAATTAGCAGAACTGCTCCAAGTAAATATATCATCCTTTTCTTTATCATCTTCTAATCAGGTTATATTTGAATCCAACCATAAGATTGTATTCCTGATCCATTACTGTATTGCCGAAATATGCGTCGTTTGTTCTGTCCTTAACACCTAAGTTTCCTGTGATGTTAGCAGATAATCTTTTTGAGAATTCATACTGATATCCAAAACTGATGCGAAAATCATTTTCGATTCCTTCAGTGATACCCCAATTGTTATTTGTTGTCGTTAATCCTTTATGACCATTAATATTTTCGCCGGCATAATTAGTTTGCACAGCCAGCATTTGTTCGTATCCAAAACCAAACAAGAACTTGTGATTTGCCGCTATTTTGTAGTTCATTCTGAAATTCGCATTAAAATGAAATAGATCGGTATAGGCTACTTTATACCATGATCTGTAGTCATCTCCTTTTAGGGTATTGTCTTTATCAGGATCAATTGATTCTGCCTTTATTAAGTTTGTTTGACGGATGTGGTTAATCCCTGCAGATAATCCAAATTCAAATCGGCTAAACTTGCCATATGTTGTGTGCATGTATTCAAACCCACCATTAAGTCTCCTTGTTGCTTCCAGATAGTTCGCTCCGTACTCTCGTCCGATTCCGGCACTGCCATAAAGTGAGAATGTATGGCTCGGTCGTGGCGTATATTTTTCGATCGTCACTGCTGTTGGTGTGTAGGCCAATAAATCGTGACTAATATT
>CAZCAD010000031.1:3687-4065 GCA_964496525.1 uncultured Flavobacteriales bacterium
GGTAGTGGAAGATGTCTTATGTCATCTGGATTCATGTCGCCATTGTTGATCACATCATCATTGTTGGCTTCATCGTTATTGTTGGCTTCATCGTCATTGTTGGTTTCATCGTCATTGTTGACTGCATGGACATTATTAATGGCATCGTCGTTTTTAACTACATCATCATTATTATCAACTACATCCGAGTTCAGGTTCATATCAAAATCCAACTCTTCTTCATTTTCAGCCATTAAGGCTAATTGTGGCTGATCTTTTAAAAAGCGATTATGCGGATTCGTGAACCTAGGTCCCGGATCAACATAGTTCGGTGAATCGTAATTTACATTATCGTCCTTCTCATCATTATTGTCCGGATGATTAATCATTGCCACACCA
>CAZCAD010000031.1:4080-14385 GCA_964496525.1 uncultured Flavobacteriales bacterium
TTTTCAATCGGCGAAACAGAATTATATCCTGCATCGAATGCTGAAATCAATTGGTCATAGCTGGCATCAGCCTGTGTAGTTGAAATATGTTTTTCACTCAATACGGTATTTTCCTGAGAATTGGCATTCGGCTGTCCGGCTTCTGCAATCGCCTTATTAAAGTCAATTCCGTTAAGCCCGAGGAATGATAACAACAACAAAATTGTTGCCACAGATGACCATCTTATGAAGAACTGTGTTCTATCAGCGATATCAAGCAATGATTTAGCTTCAGCCCAATAGGTTGGATTGTACTCATAATGCAGTCCTTCATTTCGAAGTGCCACATCGGCATCCGGCCAATAATCAGTACTGTAACTTGCAGTTGTAGCGTTTGAAGCCTCGGTAAAAGCATCATTCATTTCAAGATCACCTTTTTGTGACTCAAACTCTGAAAAATAAGCTGTGGAATAAGCTGCTTGTTGCTGAGACGCCGCTTCTTTGAAAGCATCATCCATGAATGCATTACTCATGTTCTCGGAGATATCCCCAATATCGGGCATGCTGGGCACAACAAATGAACTGGCTGCCGCTACTTTGAATGCATCGTCCAGGGACTCATCATTCAGTTGCGACTCCATTTCAGCCCAATATTCAGAATGATAAGTGGATTGATAGTTCTCACTCATCTCTCTGAAGCTGTCGTCCATATATTTGTTTTCCTCACTCATGCTCTACGCCCACATTTCATTATTCTCGGATTTTCTCAACTTATTCACCATCTCTCTCAAGAGTTTTCGTGCATTTGACAAATGCCATTTCGACGTTCCGTCAGAAATATCCAGCAATTCGCCAATCTCTTTATGCGTATATCCATCGATAACATAAAGGTTAAACACTTTTCTTGAGACTTCAGGTAATCTTTTCAAAAGGCCCATCAACACATCCATTTCGAGTTTTGACCAAACGGAATTTTCCACGGACAGACCGTGGATTTCGAGTTCTCGATCCGTTTCTTTAGAATCAACCAGCTGCAGGTAATTCTTGTTTTTTCGGAATTCGTCGATGATAGTATTCATTACAATTCTTCTGACCCACGCTTCGAAGGGGGTATTTTCTTTAAGCTTGTCCAGGTTTTTGCAGATTTTGACAAAGCCCAAATTAAGGATTGCTCTCGCATCCTCTTGGTTTCTATGATAGCGCATGCAAGTAGGCATCAACTTAACGTATACCCACTCGTAGAGTTTCTCTTGCGCTCTACGGTCATTTTTTTTACACGCATCTATTAATTGATCGTCAATCATAAATTGCAGCTTTCGAAAAGAAAGCCGACCCGCCTGAGGCGGACCGGCGATTGAATAAGTAGTTTTATTCACTATCTACCACGGAAAACCCAAAACCATGGTAAACATCTCACTAATAATAACGGAAAAGAGTAATTTAGGGTTGGATAATCGAGCACTTTTTTAGCCAAAATGTTGAATTTATACCTCCTAAGACACGGGAAAGCCAGAACTGACGTGGCTTCCGGGAAAGATTTCGACCGAAAATTAAATAAGAAAGGAAGTGCTCAAATCATGCAAATCGGCCATATTTTACAGCAAAAAGGGGTGAAAATAGACCAAATTCTTGCCTCCGGGGCAGTCAGAACCGTTGAAACCACTGAAATTGTTAACCATTTCCTTCATGTTTCGGTTGTAAAATTCATTGACGAAATGTTCCTGGCTTCAGCAGAAAGTATAATAGAATGCTTGAATGCGGACGGACAAGGCAGTAATCTGCTCTATGTCGGTCATAATTTTGGGATTTCAGATATCTGCGGTTTATTGACTGGTGAAAACTTGAGTTTATCAACCGCTCAACTGGTTCATATTAGCTTTAACTTTGATGATTGGAAGATCGTTGGTCGAGACACCGGCTCATTTGAAGGGACCGTTGTTCCAAATGTTCAAACCTTTTAAGTTGACAAAATCCGATAAAATAATCTTAGGTATTGATCCCGGAACCGTAGTTATGGGATACGGATTAATCCATGTCAATGGCAATGATTTGGAGTTGGTTAATTTTGGAATTTTGAGGCTCAGCAAAATCGAACAGCATCCGGATAGACTCAAGAAAATTTTGGAAAGAGTCGATCATTTGATCACCGAATACCGCCCCGACGAAATGGCGATTGAGGCGCCATTTTTTGGTAAAAATGTTCAGTCCATGTTGAAATTAGGAAGGGCCCAGGGAGTGGCAATTGCGGCAGCTTTAAACAGAAATATTCCATTCGAGGAATACACTCCAAAGAAGATTAAACAATCAATTACAGGAAACGGAAATGCCTCTAAAGAGCAGGTGGCTGCAATGCTCATGCGAATGTTGGATATTGATGAACAGCCCAAATATTTAGATGCGACCGATGGATTAGCAGCAGCAGTTTGTCATCATTTTCAAGGAGGAATCGGAGAGCACAATAAGTCAAAATCCGGTTCATGGAAAGCATTTATGGGTGAAAATCCGGATAGGGTAAAAAAGGGTTAGGCTTCTCTTAATTGTTCAGCGATCCCGGCTAATTCTTCTTGGGTCAATTCCAATTTAGGACTATGAAAATTCATGTCTTTTTCTTGGTTTATCGGAATCAAATGAATGTGCGCATGTGGCACTTCTAATCCGATAACGGTCATTCCTATTCTATTACAAGGAAACGTCTTTTTGATCTTTTCAGCAACCTCTTTTGCAAAAACAATCATCTCTCGAAGCGTTGTATCATCGACTTTAAAGAATTCATCCACCTCAATTTTAGGAACAATGAGTGTGTGGCCTTTTTGAAGAGGCATTATATCCAGAAAAGCCAGGAATTGCTCATTTTCTGCCACTTTGTGTGAAGGTATTTCTCCTTTAATTATTTTGGTAAAAATCGATGCCATTATCGTGAAATTTCGAGAATCTCGAATTGCATGACCCCATTTGGAACTTCAATATCTGCGACATCTCCCACCTCTTTTCCGAGTAATCCCTTACCGATCGGTGATTCAACTGAAATCTTACCTGACTTTAAATCTGCCTCATTTTCAGCAACAAGGGTATAAGTCAATTTCATATCATTCGTTAAATTCTTCAACTTAACGATAGACAAAATCAAGACTTTTGAATCGTCGAGCTGCGACTCATCGATAATCCGTGCGCTTGAAACGGCATCCTGCAATTTGGCAATTTTTGCTTCAAGTAAACCCTGTGCTTCTTTTGCCGCGTCATATTCCGCATTTTCAGACAAATCGCCCTTATCTCTCGCATCAGCAATTTGCTGCGAAATACTCGGTCGTTCGACCGACTTGAGATGCTTCAATTCATCTTTCAGTTTTTTTAGCCCCTCTTCTGTATAATAACTTAGGTCCGCCATAGCTGATATAATTAAACGTAACAAGAGAGCCCCATAAGGACTCCCTTGTCAAACAAATATAAGAAATAATTATGAGAGAACCTTAGAGATTATCGAGATCAGGCTGTCTAAGTACTCCGTACCATTTAAGGACCTTCTCATACATCTTGCCCTCTATATCTACTTTAATATGAACGATATAGACTCCTCCGGCAATTGGAATTCCTCCGTGATTTTTCAAGTCCCAGTCTATTGAAGTGAGTGGATCATCCTTCTTATAAGACCTCACCAATCCACCTGACATATTGAAGATTGTTATTTCACATCGTTCAGGAATATTGGTCACTTTTACCCGACTATCCAGCTTTGAAGACTCGTAGGCACTATAGGCATAATATGGATTTGGAACAATATTTATTTGATCCAATGCCGAAATCAACATGCTTGCATCACTTTGAATTGTCGGTTGGTCAATGGTGAACCTGTACATTGGAGACCCCTCATTTTCCAGATTCACCGCGCGAATCTCATAAGGTTTATTGATTCTGGCTGAAATTTTCACATCTGTTTCAAGAAGTGATGAGCCTACTGCCAATTGTGGTTCGAACACCCAGAAACAGCTTCTCCATACGTCGCGGTAATCTGTCAAGCCGGAAGTACCGGGATTTTGTAACTTATCATACAACCATTGTCCGCCATCATAAGCTGGTGAACCTGAGCCTCCCCAGATGCCTGAGCCAACCACATCTTCACCAAAAACATAAACATAATGCATTCCACCAAACAATGGCATTCCGACGGCATCTGCCTGAGAGGCGGTCGGATTCCAAATCATGTCGTCGCCGTTGTCACCTGTCAACCAGGAATTTTCAGAGAACATCATATTTAAACGTGTTCCTGTATTTACATCAATTGCATATCCCGGAAACCAGCCCATTCCCGTTCCGCTCGCATCCGGATTCCCATCTTTGCCTACTGACAAATCGGATCTCAACTCTAAAATATCATCACCGTGCTCCGTCAAATTTTCGTTATCGTTAATCTCAATAACGGGACATCGGCTCCATTTACTTTGATCTGATGTTATGAAAATATCCACATCATGCAGATCGGTAAATCGGGATTCTCGATTTTGAACAAGTTTTGCAAAAGTGGCAAACCAAGATTGATTGCCACCGCTCTCATAAAACGGATCAGTAGGATCTTCACCGGGAAATCCAAATGGCATTCCCAAAACACCTCTACCGATTAATTTAAAGGGAGCAATTGTTCCGTCAAGCAAGGATTCATAGTTCGACGCTGTTTTGTCCAAGTGATAATCATCGTAGTTGCATGGCGCTAACATCCAGTTCGCTGAGGTGCATTGAGCATTTGGATTAGCCGGAATCTGCGGAGGAACTCCATTGTGATTATAGGCTTCGTTGTTGTTTCCGACACGAATCCAATTTGTTGGATAAAATCCGTCATTATCTTCTATACCACCTAACCAGTCTTTCGAGGAATCGGCAAAGGCAATCGTCGCTCCGATCGGCGCAGTATAAATGCTGTCCTGGGTCACAGGATTACCGGGACTATTTCCTTGATACTCATAATATTGTTGCTTAATATTGACCGATAATCCCCAATCTAAAATCAACTGTTCATAGACCACTCCGATTGTTTCTTCGGAAGAAATCGTGTCATATTTTTGCATATTATTTTCATCCGTATAAGTTCTTACTATCCACCATGTATCCAAATTCATCTGAGTTGAATCATTTCCAAATCCAATTGTATAATCCCCCTCTTTTAAATTTAAAGGATCGATGACTTTAACATCGATTGGACCACTCCCTGCTTTGTAAACCGGATGATCTATTCGGTTGTTCTCAAGGATATAATCAATCGAACTTTGCGTGAGTTCTAAAAAGGTTCCACCATTACCCAGACCCTCAATCTGAGTAATTTCAGGTTGGTAGCCATAAGTAGAAGTATAGATCGTTCCGTCGTTTTCAGGTGAAGGATTATGAGGAATTCCCAAAACGGATTTTATCCCTGATCCGGAAGCAGAAATTCCAGACCGGAGATATGGTTCTTTTTGCCCGTCAAGACTCTCGGGGTCAGTTGGATCGTATGTTTTAAAGTTATTGTATCCATACGAAACAGCTAAGTAATAATATTTCTTATGATTCACCAAGGTCTTGTTATCACCTGTAGCAAATTGATCTTCAGTTATTCTGAAAGAACGGGAAATTCCTGCGTCTGCTCCGTCCACCATAACTTTAGGGATACTGAATCCCATTTCTTGGTCAAAGGTGTAATTGACTAATCTTTCAACACCATTTTTCAGATCGCATTGAGCCACCAATCTCGCTTGTTCCAGATCTTCAAGTTGGCTAATATCAGCTACATCATCTTTCATTTGATAAATCTGAAATCCTTCAAAAAGGAATGTATCGTTGTAATGAATACCGAGGGCGAGAAGTTCGTCAGGAGTTTTAATGTTAATCTTGTCTATGGCGTAATAATCAAGCAAATCGACTCCCGGTGGGTCGGAAAGGAACAAGATAAGTTCGTTCTCCATTTCCTGAATGGTTAGTTGTGGTGCGAGCGGTGGATTAACCAATTCAAAACAATTATCGAACAGGGCTTGAGCTTTAGTGTCGGCGGCCTTGAGGGCACTAACGGCTGACTCCGGACTCGTATTCGCAGACCGACCGAAAACGACTCCCACGGTAATGTTATTGATTGCTCCGGGAAGTAAAGTGAATGGTCCGGCAGATTGAACAAATCTTCTGTCCCCGTGTGGATTACCGGCACTCTTTTCGTCCCAGGCAAATCCGGGATCTAATCCGTTCGTTCCCCAGTTTGCTGTATCTGAATCTCCGGGAAACATAAAGTCAGCTCTTAATTGGGTTGGAGTTCCTGAAAACCCGTTTCCTCCGTACAACATGGGCTGACCGTTTTTCCAAATTCCTTTCATGTAATCATAGTAGTCAGATGCAGAAGTAGGATCACCATTTTGAATTCCATTTTTATCATAGTACACGAAACGTCTCATTCCAAATCTCTCATTATCAATGATGTTGTCACCATATCCAATTCCGTTTAAAGCTTGATTTGTCCCTATTCCAATAGCATTCGCAATGCCATCGTTATCTTGATATGGCCCTTCGAAGAAATCAATTCCTATAGCGGGTACATTATCTCCGTAACCCGGTTGACCTCCAAATCCATTATCGAAAGTTGGACCATTATAGCAATATCCCAATCCCCTACCAACATCACAACCAACATAATCATTGTCCGGATCACCGATATCCGGATCGGCATACTGGCCAAAATAAGTGTTTTTCAACGTTTGTGTGCCTCTGTTGATTAGCTCATAATTGTAAAAAGTCATATTGTTAATTTCGTCGTCTGTAGCAAATGTAAAGGCCTGAGCCCTTACCTCCATTCCAATTGGATCACCACCTGTTTCTGTGTGGATATCACCTTTGTCATTAAATACCCACCAATGTGTTTCGTCGCCGAAAAGCGTTACGCGGCGGTCGTTTCGGCAATCGATTTCATCTTTGATATCATACCAGGGATAATCACCATCATTTTCCGGGTCATATCTTCCGTTACCACTTACTTCTCCGTCGGGAATATTATCATAGTAAGGTGCGAGATAGTAATCCTCTCCAAGAGAAACATCGCCCTGAGCCGGCCAGTCGTATATTCTGGCTAAAACCTCCGGATCCATATCTTCAACACCTTCACATTCGTTCTCATCAAGTTCGCCATGTGTACACTTCCACCAAAGGATAAATTGTTCGACTTCGGCTCTACGGATGGTAAAGAATTTGTCGTATTTCGCACATTGAGATGGAATTATCTCTGCCGCACCATGATCCTTAAATAGTTGAGCCGCCGCATTTTGAGGTGTGTTCGGATCGAAATTTCCACTGCCATCGATAAGATCACCCAGCGGACCGGCCCAAAAATCATGACCATTGGTTCGATAACGATGGGCAGCTAATTTTAATTGACCATTGACATCTTCCCCACCCATCCAGAGGGCGCCTGCATACAAACAATGATTGCCGCTTCCGATTGGAACTTCATAAGAGGCAGTAGAATTTGCTCTGTCCTGCCATAATGATCCGGCCGTTTCGATGAGGGCTCGGACATTATTAAATTCCATGAATAATTTTTCGTTGGATGGCGAGCATCCCGCTGCTCGAGAATCATGATTGACTTTAGGGCCGTCTGTCGTAGGCGGATGGTCTCTTTCAGCCAATGAAATTGTGACCATGCCCAGCATGCCGATAAATAAAACTACTTTTTTCATACCGCGTAGGTTTTAAAACTCCATTCTAAAATCGGGTATACAATCAGGTCTGAGCCTAATCAAAACAGTCTCATTCACAATAGGGTGTATCAATTGTTACATAGGTTCTATGGGTTTTTGGTTAGTAGAACCAACAATTAAAACCCTTCAATCATGCGAGGGTAATTTGCCAATTACGCTTTTGGGAGAAAGCGCTTATTTTATCTCTAAAGAAACTCCAACAGAGTGAACCCCGTTGAACTGAGAAGTATGGCGGTAAGCGTACTGAATTCCTATTAAGTTTTTATTTTTACCTATAATTGCATCGACAGATACTCCGGCCGTAAAGCCCGTTAGCGCTGTCACTCTGCTACCGTATGCAAAATCCTTGGAAAAAGCTCCTTGTTCGTATGTGTATCCGACCATAATGTTGAATGCTGCTTTTTTTACATCCATTCCGTAATTCAAACCAAGTCTAAATTGATCGTTTGAAAAGGAGTTTGCCGTAAATGCAAGCGCCAACGTTAGTTTTGCACTTTCATTAAAAATAAAGTCATAAGAACCTCCAATTGAAAGCAGCGAAGGCATTTCAAATGATGCGGAGCGTTGTTCCAGTGTTGCCAGAATTTCCGTTTCAGGATACTCAACTAAAACCGAAAGACCATCTCCTTTAAAGTTCATTGTTGGTCCCACGTTTTTGAGTGCGATACCAAACTTGATATGATCATTTTCACCGGTTACGTAACGAATTCCTGCATCGATTGCAAGACCTGTTCCACGAACATTAGCAATTGCTTCATTAATTACCTTAATATTCAATCCACCGTAGATTGACTTGGTAAATTTATGAGCATATCCAAGTGAAAAATTCGAGTAGGTTGGTGAGAAAGTACCAATTCCACCTTCAGGAATATCCACGGTTGTAATCTCAATCTCTCCAAATGACATGGCCATTACCTGGATTGAAATCACCCCTGAAGCTGATATTCGTTGCGCCAGTGCAGCAGAGTTGATATTGATCCCTGATCCGCCCAGCCAACTTGATCTGTCAAAACGAATCTGTGTTTTGGATGTAAACGCCAGACCTGCGATATTCAAATGGATCGCATCAATACCATTCGCACAGGCAACACCGGCATCAGCCCAGGCGGCAGTTCGTGCCCAGGGGTTTATTAGTAATTCCGTTGCTCCGGCTGATCCAATCCTGTCACCGTTTCCGGCGAAGGCAGGAGCAATTCCTAATCCCAGGAATGCTAATCCGGCTACTGTCTTTTTTACTACTTTTCTAATCTTCATTCTTCCGATTTGAATTATTTTAAATCCTCTACAGGTTATCCAGGTCAGTCTCTCTCAACGCCCCATACCACTTAATCACTTTCTCGTAGGTCTCCATAACACCATCATTATCCGTGTCAATTTCGACTTCAATATGTATTAGATACACGCCCCCGGCAATAGGAATTCCTTTATGATTTTTAAGATCCCAATCAACAGATGTTAATGGATCATCTTTTTCAAATACTCTAACCAAGCCCCCTTGCATGTTGAAGATGGTGATTGTACATCTTTCAGGAATGTTGGTAATCTTCACTCGGTTGTCCAACTTTGTGGTTTCGTACGCACTATAAGCATAATACGGATTTGGAACAATGTTGATTTTATCAAGCACTGATGCCAGATAATTTCCCTGGGCTGTCAGCGTTGGTTGAGCTATACTGAACTTATACAATGGAAAACCATCATTTTCACCACCGGTAACAACGCGCTCTTCGTAAGGTTTTTTGATTCTGGTAGAAATTTTCACATCTGTTTCGAATAAATCAGCATTAGGGATTAAAAATGGTTCAAATACCCAGAAGCACGTTTTCCATCCATTTCTAAAATCAGTCGCCCCGCTGCCAGGACCCGGGTCATCGAATTTGCTGTACAACCAAGCTCCTTCATCATAAGCCGTTCCCGCCCCATTAACATCTTCTCCAAAGACATAGACATAATGCATTCCGCCGAATAATGGAATTCCTACCGGATCCGCATAATTTGATGTAGGGTTCCAGATCATATCATCTCCATTTTCTCCCAATAACCATGAGTTTTCAGAGAACATCATGTTTAGTCTTGATCCGGTATTCACATCAATAGCATATCCGGGGAACCATCCCATTCCGGTACCTGTTCCATCATCAACTCCATTTTTGTCAACTGACGGATCGGATCGAAGTTCAAGAATATCATCTCCATACTCAGTTTGAGATTCATTATCATTGATTTCAATTACCGGACATCTTGACCATTTACTTTTATCAGATGTGATAATAATATCCACATCGTGAATCTCATCGAATCCGGCTTGTGTCTGAGCAATATTAGCACCGCTGGCAAACCATGAACTATTCGTTTCATAAAATGGTGTACTCTTGTCCTCTCCGGGGTATCCGAAGGGCATTCCATATTCTCCTTTTCCGACCATTGTAAAAGGTGCTATAGTTCCGCCGTTTAGCTGTTCATATACACTATTTTCAGCATCTAAGGGATAGTCATCGTAAGCACAGGGCTGATATATCCAATTATCTGCTACACAAGCCGGATTTGGAGTAGTGCCGTGGTTCTGAGCTTCGGCATTATTACCTCATCTAATCCACTTATTTGGATAGAACCCATCTCCGTCAGC
>CAZCAD010000032.1:0-12530 GCA_964496525.1 uncultured Flavobacteriales bacterium
ATATTTTTGGCTTTGGCATTTTCTTTTATATGCGCAAATACTTTTTTCCTGACTTCCTCGGTAAGAAATGGATGCCGGTCTTTAGTTGCCCACACAAGGTGTATCCAAATTTTGATGTATGGCATATTGGCTTTTTTAAAGGGCTAAAGCCCTGACATTAGCAAACTGTTTTTACGCTCCGCCCTAAAGGACGGAGTTATTGATATTCTATGATTATCAATCTTAAAGCAGGCTTGCTGAAATCTGCGCTCATATTTTTTCTGTCTTTTCGATGTATTCAACAGAGATTATAACAACTCAAGTTCTATGCGCGCGTAATAACAACTTTCAATTCTTATAATGTCTAATAAGCGAATTTATAAAAATTGTCTGTTTCCGACCAGACACTATTTAATTTCAGTATTCAACGATTTTCCCTTAACTTCATCCTTCATGTCAGACCAACATAAAAATAAAAGGGCCCCTGCCTTTGACTGGGAAGAGTGGTACGAAGCCGCCGGTGGCAGATCAACCAAGATTGATGAGGTCGAGGCGATCCTTAAGGATATCTATGAAGATCAATGGCTACGATTTGAGGGGGAAGTCGCGAAAGAGAAAATGGTTTTTTCATCTCCTCAGGAGGCGGCGGATCATATAAAAGCGAAGGCGCTTGAGTTGGGTGCCGACATGGTCGGTATTTGTGAAATTGAAGAGTCGGATATCTACGAGGGGCGTCAAGAATATATCACAGAAAAATACGCGATTGCCGTTGGGCAAAGGATGCTCTGGAGAGCATTTCAAAAAGTTCCATCGAAGGAGTCGGCGATTGAATGCGTGCGTATTTATTACGCACTTGGTGAAGTTGTAATCGCGCTTGCGGACTACATTCGGTCGATTGGATATAGCTGCAAAATTGAACATCCGGTTGGTGATTCCGACTTGCTTCATATACCGATTGGATTAAAATCCGGTTTTGGAGAGCTGGGCAGGCATGGCTCCATTATTCATCCAAAATGGGGGCCGCTGTTTAGAATGGGATCGGTAACGACTTCAATTGAAATGGCTCTTGATCAACCGGTCGATGCCGGAATCGCTGCCTTCTGCGACAAGTGCAGAGCCTGCCGTATTTACTGCCCGGCCGACGCAATTCCTGACGAGCGGAGTCTACAGGCCGGAAAGGATCACCTCGGAAATCTTAGGTATCAAGTCGACACAGGGAAGTGCTTCCCTTACTTTGCCAAACACAACTATTGTTCAATTTGTCTTCCGGTTTGCGTTTACAATCACAAAGAATGGGCGCGCGATTTTGAAGGGCAGGAAACCAAATTATTTCCTGAAATTAATATGGCAGAAGCACCTGATCCTGTTGAAGTGGAAGAAACTTTACGACATGAGTATAATCGACTACATCGGGAGGAGTAATTACCATAAGCGATAATTTAGCTCGTCGTTGCTAATTCTCGAAGTGGGCGTTTGCTTTCCGTTTGAAAGTAGCGTTACCTCATCGCGAATATAAACCTGGAGTTCACGAACGTCTATCTGTTTGTCTTTGTTTAAGTCAGCTGCCTTATTCTGCAAACCATTGATCAGGCAATACGTAAACAGCCCATTGTTAAAGCTGCCGCTTTCGATTGAAAGCTCGGCACCGCCGGATGACGAAATAACTGTTGCCCCCGTTCCTTTCCGTAGATCAGAAAATACTGATTTCATCAACTCATTGATGGCTCGTAATCCAAAAGCTTCATCGCCGCCCCCGTCATTTGTCATTTCATCCTTATACTTTACACGGATGCCTGCCGAACGAAAATCCAGATCTCCCTGTTCTTCAGAGGGGAGAGAATTATCCTCTTCCAGATCATCCTTGTCTACTTCTCCGGAATGACATGTGTCTAAAAAGAGGAGCTTTTTGAGCGCCCTTATACCATCCAATAATCCCTCAACATCCTCATAGGGAATTCCTCTTCCTCCGGGATTTTTGAAATCCATATCGTAAGAAGCGAAATAATAGTCAAAGTTATTATCAAGAACGCCATGACCCGCTACAAAAATCATTACAACATCATTAATGTTCGCCTGATCTACAAAGCCTTTCAACTCCGCCAAACTCTCTCGCTTTACTTTTTCGTTGGTGATCGTCTTTGTCTTCACCTCTCCAAAGAAGGTGTTGCCAATAAATAGATTTGCCATATCCTTCGCATCTTTCGCGGCATATTCCAAATTGAACTTACTGTCTTTAAACTTGCTGACACCCATGGTCACCAAATACAAATCCGGTTTCTTTTTTCCGGCCGTTGATTCAATAATTACGGTTTTCTTATAGCTCTCGGCACCAGACTGATTGAGCACGGATACATCAATCTTGTTTTCACCATAAGCCAGATCAACCGTAAAATTTCCTTTATACTCCCTGACCTTTTCATCTCGGAGGTCGATGCCGTCTTTTCCCTTAACCGCGACATTGTTTACATAAAGATTGATTCGATCGAGCAGCTGTTTAGAGTCCAAAAATTCTAATCGAAGATTGATTGTTGACAGATCGGTCTTAGCCGGTATGGCACCACTGTTTACAATCTTAGTTTCAGGTAAGTGGAAGTCCGAGCTCAACTGTTCTTCGGTAAAGTTCAATTTTTTCAAGCGCTTTTGATAGGCTTTATAATATGCGCCCAGCAGCTCTTCATTAGCAAAGCCCATTTCTTTGAGAACCAGATCAGGGCGATTATACTTCAAGTCAAATTGTTCAGGAAAGAAAAACTGTCCGTCCTTTTTAAATCCAATTTCGTCCATTGCTCCTTTGGTAATAAGGTAATAATTATCGTCGGTTATGAAAACAAACTCCTCAGTTCTGAACGGAATAATAGAAACGATCAGTCGCTTTTCGTCCATGCTCCACAGCTTTACTGTTCCATCATCGGAAGAGCTAATGAAGATGTTTTTATCTGGGTGAAAGTTGACATCCGTTACTCTCTCAGCATGACCTTTGAACCTGTGATACTCCTCCTGACGAACGATGTCGTAAAAGATAATTTCGTGTTTGTCGGAAGCGATAATTATAAAGTTGTTATGCTTAAATACATCTTCGGCCTGAACATCCAACGCCTTTGTTACCTCACGCTTTATGGCATCGTAGATGTACTGACCCTCGCCTTTGGAGTTAACCCATACCCTGCCTTCAGACAGTGGAATGAAATTGTCAATTTGAAACGGAAGCGTATCGGTCCGTACAAATACTTTCCTCTTTTTACTAATTTCCCAAACGTACATGGTACTTGAATATTCAAGAATTGACACAAATGTTGAATCCGAAATCCATCCCACGTCCGACCATTGCGACCAGATACTATCGCTGTAATAATTGTAAAGATGCTTCACCTTACCTTTTTCGATGTCGGCATAAGCAATATTGGGAAGTTCGCATTTTCCGGAAAAGACAACCTGCTTACCATTTGGTGAAATGTCAAAGGTGGTAACTTCTCCGAACGGATCTTGATAAACATCGAAACCTCCCTGCAATAGTCGTTTTTTTGCCTTTACAACAGCATGATCGCGGAAGGCAAATCTCTTCGTTTTCTTTAACGACAGGTTTTCTTTAAAGTAGAGGTAGTTGTTCGAGGTTGCGACGTAATACCCTGATCCGCCGGGCGCGCACATGATTTTATTTACCGAATGAAGATTTGGCTGGGTTACAGAAATTTTTGGAAACACTGCGTTTAGGTCTATCGCATACATGTATCCAAGCTCATCACCTACATAAATTCGCAATCCATCTTGAGAGAAAGTGGCAGTTTTCTTTTTGTAAACATTTGACGCAAAGCGTTTTTCAATTTTAAAATCGCGCGTTCGCCATAAAATGATGCTGCGATCTTTCCCTGCGGTTGCAAAATACTTACCGTCTTTACTAAATCGAACATCCTTGATCTCAGAATTGTGCCCTTCGAGAACTTTCTGCTTCAGTCCATTCTTGTAATTATGTACATAAATCTTCTCGTCAGCCGCAACCCCTATTATTAAATTTTTCTCAAGATTAACGTCAAAAGCCGCGAAGGGAGCCTTTAAATATGTTACTGCGAGTTTATACTTTTTAAAGCGCTTATCCAGCCTCTTTTTCTTAATCGCTCCATCAACTAATTTGGTCTCAAAGTTAGCGGCTTTATCAAGAAAATAATCCTTCCTTCGATATAAGGTGTCGCTCAACACACTCCTCGTAAGGGCAGAGCTTCTAATATTGTACACAACAGTTGTTGGTGAGTTTAGTTTAATCTGCAGATTAGTTTCATCAGCCGTAAACTTCATTCCGGAAACCTCCTCATCACTTTTCAAGTTAAAGCTACCAAGTGTTTTGCCCAAGGCCACGTCCCAAATTATAATCTCATTATTAGCCGCTGAAGATGCCAGATATTTGCCTGTTCCAGAAAATTCCAACAGCTCGATGATATCAGAATGCCCTTTTTGCACAGAAAGTTCGACCTGGCAATTAGCGACCAAACTCAGAGAGAGTAACGATATGAATAGGCTTCTTATCATGGGATCTTTACTGCTATTTCATATACCTTGCCATCATAAATAAAAGAGAACCAATAGTACTCACCGGAATTAAAAATTGCCGTAGTTGCGTCTATTGTCATGGTAAATCGGTTCACGACGATTTCGTGTATGAGCATCCGATCCAGATTTTGTACTGCGACCCCGAGATCACGAACCGGGTTTGTTTCAACGATGTCCACAACCTTTGGATTCCCCACATAGTTGGTTCCCTCAAATAAAAATCCCCCCGTTCCATGTGCTATCATAGTTGCAACATAATCGAACTTTGGCCCAATAAAATTGATAGAAAGAGTATTTGCAGTTGCAGCAGCAACAATATTATCCACATCAGCCGCATCAAATGCTGTCCATGCAGAAACTCCAAAATCATGATCACTAAAGATGGTAATCGAACGATCACCTGAAAACTCAATGTCAGATCCTACTTCTGAAATTATTCCGTTAATGATGTTCTTAAAGTTGTCAAGCGAAACCATGTTACTGTCTTCTATTATCAATCCGCCGGATGCAGTTTCATAGATAACCTCTTCACTGCTATGCTGCCAGCCGTTTTCAAAATGGTTCGTTCCGTTTTCGGTTAGCCAAATAAGCTCAGGACTTCCGCCGTCCTTTTCAATCATGCTTAGGGCATATTTAGAAAATGGCGAGCCTTCGGTGTTTATAAAAAATCGCTGCAAATATGGACTCACCTCGTAATAAGAATACCACCAGGGATTATAGGTGTTCAATAGAAGAACAGAAGTAAACTCAGAAGCCTTGCCAATAGTCACTGCCGAAGGCGTGTTGAAACTATACGTAAAATCAGTCGTACTGAAAAGTCCTGCATCAACGACCGAATCCATTGGTGCCATTCCGGTATAGTCTAAGTCGGGATCAAGGCCATTTAAAGTAGCTATCTCTATCTGTACAACGATTTGAGTTGGTGTTGATGAAATATAATTAACCGATCTCAAATAAGTTGCCGTATCCAGAGCCATGAGTCCTTCTTGATCATAATCGTAATCAGTGCTCTTCTTGCATGCCGAAAGGATCAGCAGGATCGCCAGTATACTGAAGACTCGGTTAATCGACATAAATGAAATGTTTATTAGTAAAGTCCGATATTGATACAACCGGAATAATGACGCTGAATTCAATGTTAAAAATATTAGCTGAAATTCCTCTTGATTTAGTGTTTAATCTCTTGTGCACTTTCAGCGCATAGTTGAATCCTTTCCTGGTAACTTTCCCGAGCCCAAAAGTATAACTGAAATAGGCTTTTTCTGTGTAGAGAACTCTGTAAAAGTGGTTGTCACCGTAGTCTACCGCTACAGTCCCAAATGGCTGATTGTCTAAGTATACCTCTCTTCCGGGATTCTGAAAATCGTAGTTGTTTTCTTTGTGAATTATCAATCCAAACATCCAGTAAGTGCTGTTCTCTTTCTTATACATTTTATAGCTAAAATAGAGCGGCATTCGAAAGGCTTTCCGGCCAAAGACTCTTTCCACATTAATTGGATACTTAAATCTTAGAACAGTTCGTTGAAAAAAGTATTGTGGTTCCAAAGTGAAGGACCATCTCTTAACAGAAGCCGTAATTACAGAGCCGATTGAGAAGGAATTCAAGACGGCGATTTTATTGATCACAGGTTTATTGTCATCTCCGGAATAATATCCTAAGAAGGAATTAGAAGAAAAGTAATATGGAGTATCCAGTTTCGCTTTATAAAAAGCATGGGTCCCTAAAGTGACACCAAAACTGATATCTTGAGCGCGGGCGTTTTGAACCACGACTAAAATGATTAATATGGCTGGAAATTTTTTCATCTAATAGCCGTACATATATAATTTAAGTCCGACCAATACTGAAACATCTAAAGTCGTTTTGCCAAAAACATTGTTCCGCATCGAGTAAACTGTTGTCCCTGTCAAAAAGAATGGTGAATTAAAGAACTTAATTCGGATTGGTTCGAATACAAAATTAGGTGAAAATTCTGCGGCCTTAGTTGGATCTGCAGAAGGTCTCCATCCAATTCCCAAGCCATACTCATTGATTAAATAAATTCGCAAGGGGAAATAAAATCGTAGAAGGGGTCGATGAAAAAAGAAATGGGTCGATCCATAAATTCCATCTGATCCAAAATCCAGGTTAATCGCGAATCCGCCTCCGTATTGAAACTCATCAGTGGTCTTTCTGGCACTGGTAATGTATCGAATCCGATTCCGGACGTATAGCTGATTATAGGCAAGATGAAATCCATGATTGGGATTAAATGGAGCCGGAAAGTAATCAATAAAAGGAACGTGAAAACCCATGTTGTAGCCAATACTAATACCCGGCTTCTTTCTGATTTCAGGAGTCACGTGTGATTTATCGTAAATAGCAAATTCGTCAGAACCCGGGAGGGAAATTGCCTGGGCGTGCGAATGCATGGCCGAGCACAGGATTAGGGTCGTAAGCAGGATTCTGGATAACATCAACACGCTCAAATGTCTTCTATACAAATATATAGAACTTATCGCGTCCGGCAACGCCTATCACGATACCTGCAGAAATTAGTATAAGGTCAGGGTAATTGGGTCTTGTCGAGCTGGTTCTGATCAGGGCATCAGGGCCTGTCCTGATCGACAGCATCAGGATGTCATTGAATTAAATCGCAACTCTTTAATCATACCATTTCGACTCTTTGGGAATTGGTACAACAATAGGATAGGATTCGCAATCTTCTCCGGATAATTTTAAGACCGTTATTCTTAATTCATCTCCTGCATTTTTATTACCGCATGCAATCACGTGATGATCTCTGCCTCCAAAACCTTTTTTGCCCCTAAAATATTCAAAAGTCCAATCGCCGTTGATGAGGTAATCAAATGGAACAAGCTCTTTCAGCAATGAATCAGGAGGAAACGAAATATTCACCCACAAGGACGGATCGTCCGGCTCCTTATTAACATTCTGCCATGTGCTCTGATGCGTAAAGAGATAGTTCGGTTTGTTTGGATTTAATTTAGGTAGCATCAACTCTAAATACTCTTTTATTCTGAACAATGAATCATTCAAATTTAAGATCATATAATTGGCAATATTATCTTCTATGGTTCGATAACGATAGCCAACATGACTTAAGAATCGTTCCTCTGCCTCCCATTGATGTTCGAGAATGCCGTTGTAACGCTCAATGTGATACGCGATATCATGATTACCGGCAACATAGAATTTTCTGCCCGTGATCTGCTCATGCCTGTTTAAAACACAATCCCATTCTTCTTCGGTATTATCATAAACAATATCTCCTAAAACCCAGACATAATCCGGGTCTTGTTCATTAACGGTTTTAACAAATGAGTCAAATACATCTTCGTGCCATAAGAGCGAATTAACATGTCCGAATGTGACGATCGTCAGGGTGTCTCTCGCACCATGAAGCATCAGTTTTTCGAGCTCTACGTCATTGAAGCCGGAGTGTAATTTGGCCAGTTTTCTTTTTGATTCTTCACTTTGAATTGTTGGATCGCTGCCACAAGAGACAAGAGCTGCCAGCGTAATAATTATATGGAAATGTCTAAAAAAATTCATCCGTCCCAGGCCTCAAACCAAGAGGCATACATTCTGTAGTTTTTCGCAATTCTTTTTACTTCTCCGTCGAAAAGTTCCGAGCTTAATTCTTTGACTTTTTTCGCAGGAATTCCTGAGTAGATTGATCCGGACTCGACTTTTGTACCCTCAAGTAAAACAGCTCCGGCCGCAATGATGCAATTGTCTTCGATCACACAATTGTCCATAATGATGGCTCCCATTCCGATGAGAACATTGTTTGACATGTTTGCGTAGATCATTTTTTCATGAACTTAAGTCCTGCCATTGTCGAAGTATTTATTTAACTAAAGCCCTTCGTAAAGATCTCTTCCCTTAGTTAGTGCCAGAATCTTGGCATCTGCAACGGACCTGGGTAACATCCAGAAACCGCAATCGGGATGAATGTACTTTACTCGCCCTTCTCCAACAATTCCTTCAATGCGTTCGATATCTTTTGCAATTTCATCAGGGCTTTCAACGGCAGTAGTTTTAATATCAATAACACCAACTCCCAAACCTAATTCCTGCTTCACGTCCTTTAGGAATTCTATTTCATCCGCCGGTCTTCTTTTGCATTCCAACACCACATGATCTGCGTGGAGGCCATTGAAGAACTGAATCATTTTATCCCAAGTGCCTGACTGCACTCTTTGTCCTCCATAGTTCCCAAAGCATAGGTGCACGGCCGCCTTTGTCTTAACTTGATCTAAAACTGTGTTAACTGCAGCGAGCGCCCATTCCCATTCTTCCGGATGGCCCGGTAAATTCGCTTCATCGATCTGCACAACATCAGCATCAATATCTTTCACCTGTTCTGCTAAAACCTCGGCAAAAGCCATCGCAATTTCTTCTACCGATCCATAGTGATCATTGGCAACTGTTTTTGCCAGCATATGAGGACCAGTCAAAGTGAATTTTACGGCTTGTGTGGCCAAGGATTTCATTTCATTATATGGCTGTACAAGGTTCAATTCCCCTGCACCGATTTTAGCTTTAACAATACCCGGAGGTCGGGTTCTGAAACTCATTCCTTTCTTCTTCTCATACTCTTTAATCTCTGCGAAGCTCATCTCTGTGTGAACCCCGCTCATGGGTTCGATAAAGTAGTCTATCATTCCATTCGTTTCAGGATGGTTGATGTTAAAGCGGTAAAGCTCACCATCACAAACAAGATCAAGGCCAGCTTTTTCCTGAATGTTGATCACAACTCTTGTTGCATCTCTTTTGGCTTCTTCAGAAGGACTTGATCTTAACCAAGAGGGAATCGGATATGAACCAACTACGGTAGTTTTTATTCTTGAAGACATAGCTCGATAAATTATTGCCGAACGAAATTAGTCAAAACTTTAATGGATAGTATTATTTGCCTGAGAGCCTTCGGCTTGAGTCGTAGCCTCTGATCCCGATACATTGAGGTAACTATCCTTCGCTTAACCGATCCATTCGGATCGCGCTCAGTCTTCATCTCGCTGCCGCGAGATTCTTCTTGAAGACATAGCTCGATAAATTGTTGCCAAACTAAAGTAGTCAAAACTTTCATGGATAAGAGTATATTTAAAGACATGAAAAAGATTGTAGTCGTAGCCTTTTCGATTTGTTTGGCAGGAGGAGCATTTGCCCAAACAAAAGCATATTCGAAAGCCGATTACCTGAAGTATTGTGAAGTTGTAGCGATGCATTACATCAATGATTTGGACGGCTTCCAAAAAAAGTGGAGAGAGAATATGAGGGATAATGGCAGAAACGAGTATTTGCCGGGTAACGCAGATATTTATTTGGCAGCTCTGTGTGCCAATTTGTTTGAGCTTACCGGCAAGAAGGAGTACCTGGATGCTACTAAGGAATTATTGCTGGAGTACGGAGAATACAAGGGGCTGTACGCGGATCATCAAAACTTAAAACCAGAATATAAAGCCGGTTTACCTGCGATTCCAAATTTCTTCACCGTCCCCAAGTATGCCCATGCCTACGCAATTCTAAAGAAGAATGCTGAGCTAAGTAAAAAGGAAACAGAAACTATTGAAACCAATCTTGAAGAGGGTGCCAATTATATTTTAACAACTCAGGAGTGGGGGACGATGAATAGAGCGATGCTCAAGGCAGAAGGGTTGGCGTATGCAGCCCTGGACATGCCGAATAATTCACACAGCAAAAAGTGGTCTGCCATGGCCAAGGCAATAGAAAGCGATAACCTTGGAAAGTGGTCCATTGAAGATGCAAGTTCGTACGCTTTCATTTGGCTGTACTCTATGGTTGGTTATGTTTCAGATGTAAAAAAAGATGATGAGCTCATACGCACGCCAATGATGAATTACTATTTGCAATACTATTTGAGTTTGCTCTCACCGGCAGGGGATATTCCTGATTTTGGAGATAGCTACTGGGCCGGATCATGGTTTCGGGCGATTCCGGTATTTGAGAAGGGAGCGAGTCTTTATAAAGACCCTAAATTGAGGTGGGCCGCTGCTAAAATGATTGAGGAAAATCTGGATACTGGAAGAATGAACATAACCTTTGCAATGATGTTGTCTGATGCGTGCAGATGGGCTGACTTTTCTATAGGGGTTGAGCAGCCGAAAACTAAGAGTCAGGAGGTTCTGGATGATATCGTAGGCAAGAAAGTCGTGTTTAGAAATGGCTGGGATAAGAATAGTACTTATATGCTATTAAACTATCGGGATGAAGGAGATGGCGGATGGCTGTATCGGGAAAATTTGCGAACAACATTAACGGTTGAAGAAGAAAAAATGCATCATGGTCACGCCGATGAAAACAGTATTCCTCTCTTGATGAAAAATGCATCGGTCTTACTCCATGATGGGGGATACAGGGGGCTTCTTCCGAGCGGCCCGATGGGAGCGTACAGAGCAGACTATTTTCACAATAGGGTTGTCGTTCGCAAAGATAAAATTTCTCTAGGACAAAAAGCCGGGCAACAGAAATACAATACCCTTGAAGCTGTTCCCGCACAGTCTGTGCTTGATTTCTTTCAAAACTCCGGGGCTTATCGAAACGTCCGAACGCAAAAAATTGATTTTGTTTCGCTGGATCACTTTGACATGAGTCGCACTCGAATCATAGATGAAAAAATTGCATATGAAGCAGATCGCATTGTGAATTACGTGAAGGATCTGGATTGCTTTGTGATTTTTGATGTGGTTCGATTTACAGAAGACGATTACCTCAGCATGGCGAACCTCTGGCATACTCGAAAAGTAGTTGCGCAGGGTGACAACTGGTATGATACCGAATATGACTCATTACGAAATATTTCTGTGGCCGGTGATGAACGTTTGTTGATTTACTTCCCTTATACAAGAATGCTTGAAAGTGGTGTAGCCGATGAGAATAGATATTGGCAAAATGAAAAAATGATTTACCAGGTTATCGGCAGGCATGGATACCCAAACGACTTGCAGGTTTTCGTTACCGTATTATTTCCTCACGGGAAGGATCAAAAGCCCGAAGAGCTGATCAAAAAAGTGGAGATGATTGATTTGGGTTCATCTTTTCCAAGGGCTGTTGCGTTGAAAATAAATGACGGAACAAACAGCTATATCATTGCTGCCAAGCTTGACTTAAGATCGGATTATACACGGGATTGGACAAGACCAAAATATACCTGGGATAGTGGGAAGATCACCTATGGCAATTATGAAACTGATGGCAGTAATTTGTTCATTGTTGAGAAAGCAGATAAGGTACACTATGCCACAGTTTGTGCTACCAGAATGAAGTACAACGGTAAAGTACTTTACGAGCAAGCTGAGGTAGGAATCGAATTCAATATGGATGGTAGCCCGCACACTTCAGGGGTGTGGCAGTTTCGCTACTGGCAGGATGAGGTGGAGAAGTAATTTTATTGCTAAGTTAGGCACAGTCGGCCCATCTTGAGAACACCTCAATTTTCGTATCTTCGTATAAACGACAACCAAATGACCCGGATTGATCGATTAAAAAAATCTGAGCTAATTGATTATTGCAAAAAAATTGGATTAGAGTCCAAAGGAAAATCAAAAAGTGTTCTATTGGAGGAAGCTCAAGCATATGGTAAATCTGAGATTATAGAGGCGAAAAAAACAGGCAAAGATCTTGCCCTGCTTAAAAAGAAAATTGAATCTCTTGCTGAAGAATACGCATCTAATCTGAAGGAGAAGATAACATCAAGAAAAGAAGAAATGAAAGGCGATGATAATTCGCATTATCTCATTTATCGGGTCCTTGGAATCAGTTCCAAAGCTGGACGCCTTATTGATGAATACCAAAACACTGGTCGTTTCTTGTATAAATATGCCGGCTCGTTTTTAGAAGAGGTTGCATCTATGTGTTTACAATTCAAAAATGAAAAAGGAGGTAAAACAACGGTAAAAAATACTCAGGGAAGCAAACCAAAGACTTTCGAAATTGATTTTCTTGACTCCAAAGATGCCATTGAAATAAAGTGGAGAGATGC
>CAZCAD010000032.1:12586-13038 GCA_964496525.1 uncultured Flavobacteriales bacterium
TAAAAGCCATGGTTATAAACCAATAAGAGTCATGTTCTATTATCCACAACGAGAGCAAGCGAAAAAGATTCAAGAGACCTTAAAAACAATTTATGCCGGAGTAAAAGGAGAATATTACAGTGAGGATGATGCATGGAATTTTATCAAGAAGCGAACCGGCTATGACCTACTGGAAATCCTAAAAGAAATTGCTGACAAAAGAATCCCTGAAGATGGTAAAAAATATACGAAATAGATTGTATAAAAGGATTAAAAAAATTGGATTCTGAATCAGTTGACCTAATTTACTTCGATCCACCATTCTTTACTCAGAGAAAACATAAATTATCAAATAAAGAGAATAAAAAATTTGAATTTGATGACAGTTGGGAGTCCTTGGATGACTATCTCGGCGTAATAGAACTATGCCTTTTGGAATGTAAAAGAGCGTTAAAGAACACAGGATCAGTTTT
>CAZCAD010000032.1:13048-14345 GCA_964496525.1 uncultured Flavobacteriales bacterium
CATTGCGATAAAACAGCTTCTCATTATTTGAGAGTTGCCCTCGATAAGACATTTGGAATGAACAATTTCCAGAGTGAAATTATATGGAGCTATAAAAGATGGTCGAATTCTAAAAGAGGACTATTAAATTCTCATCAGAATATATATTTCTACTCGAAATCTTCAAGTTTTAAGTTTAATCAGATCTTTACTGAATATGCTCCTACAACTAACATAGATCAAATTTTACAAGATCGAGTTAGAGAAAAAAATGGGAAATCAACTTACAAAAAAGATTCTGAAGGAAACGTTGTTTTAGGCAAAGAAAAGAAAGGAGTCCCTTTGTCTGACACTTGGGAGATTCCATATTTGAATCCCAAAGCAAAGGAACGAGTTGGATATCCAACACAGAAACCCGTTCTTTTGTTGAACCAGATTTTAAAAATCGTTAGTGACGAAGGTGATTTAATCGTTGACCCTTTTTGCGGTAGCGGTACAACCTGTGTATCCGCAAAAAGCTTGAATCGTGAATTCATTGGATTTGATATTTCCTCTGAAGCAGTTAAACTGGCACACTCACGTCTACAGGAGATGGTCATTACTGACTCTGACCTTTTGAAAAAAGGAGGCCAAAGTTATCTTGAAAAAAGCGCTGAAGAACTTTCCATTTTGAAATCATTAGATGCTATCCCTGTTCAAAGAAATGCAGGAATTGACGGTTTTCTGAAAACTCACTTCAAAGGGAGACCAGTCCCTATAAAAATTCAAAATAAGTCCGAATCAATGTCTGATTGCAAACAGAAATTAGAAAAGGCTTCTTTGGGAAAAGAATTTCAAATGAAGATTATAATTCAAACCCAGGACGACTATTCTGAAAATCAACTTTTTGAAGTTGAATCAGGTGCAATTATTCTGAAATCCAATTCTTTGATTATTCAAGAATTTATAGGGGAGAAGTCGAGTAGGCAAAGGGGACTCTCACAGAACCGTACGTGACAGTCTCCCGTCATACGGCTCTTCATACTCATCCGCCTTGGGCGAATTGGGTACGCTACGGATTCTGGAATACCTAAAGAAGGTAAAGAAGAACCGTCTGCTTAAACACATCTTATGAAAGCTACTATCTCTATTATTTTGTTTTCTCTAATTTGCCAATTTCCAACTCAAGCTCAGTGGAATCAGAAAGGCAAGAAATTGTTCCAAGACGACGGAGATAGTTTCGGCTCATCGGTAAGTTTGAACAATGATGCATTAAGACTCGCTGTGGGTGCCAGGGTAGGTAGTTTTGCTGGCGATTTCCTCGGACATGCCATTGTCT
>CAZCAD010000033.1:0-14111 GCA_964496525.1 uncultured Flavobacteriales bacterium
CTGTTTCGTAATCAGTGATGACAACACGAATGTCTGTATCTGACAGTCCAATTCCTTTGTTGCAGGATGAGAATAAGAATAAAATGAAAACAGCGACTACAACGGTCTCGTATTTAATATTCAGCATGGTTCACATATTGCGAATTAGCCTAAAAAATGGATCAAGGGTTAGATTGATTCTCGCTTTAGTCGTGTAATCAAAACTAAACCCCTACTGATTGCTCAAATTTTGATCTTATCACGGCAATTTACCACTTACAGAATATCACTTTTCCTTTTAACACGGATATAACATCTTTGTATCACTACAATGTCGAACTTTGCCGTATGAGAAGGCCTCTACTCATATCCATACTATTTTTTAGTCAGTTTTCATTCTCTCAGATTGAAGATTCTCTTGCGCAAAGATCCTTCAAATCCATCAACATTCTTCGAACAAACGAAAAAATTAAGATGGACGGTGTGCTTGATGAACCTTTTTGGTCGAAGAGTGAGATAGCGTCCAACTTCGTTCAAAATATTCCAAATGCGGGCGATCCTTCTATTGGAAAAACGGAAGTGCGCCTGGCATATAATGACGAGGCACTTTACATCGGGGCGATTATGTTTGATGATAGAGACAGTATGTCATTGACACTTTCGCAACGAGATGATGAGGGCAATGCCGATTGGATTGGTTTTATACTGGATCCCTACCACGCAGGTACTATCGGATTTACTTTTGTCGTAACATCTGCAGGAGTTCAGATGGATATACTTGAACAAGCCAGAGGAAGAGACAAAAACTGGAATGCCGTCTGGCAATCAAAGGTTGAGGTCTATAATGACAGGTGGATTGCAGAAATTAAAATTCCTTTTTCAGCAATCAGATTTCCAAAAGAGGATGTTCAAACCTGGGGGATCAATTTCGCCCGAAATATTCGTAGGCACCGTGAGCAGTCTCATTGGAGTTTTGTAGATCCCGAGATACCCAGTGTTTTGGCTCAACTTGGCACTATCACGGGAATTTCAAATATTGATTCACCTTTCAGGCTGTTTTTTTACCCCTACGTCTCGGGCTACATGGAAAATTATAATGTATCCACGGGTTATACGGCGAACGGAGGGATGGACGTTAAATATGGAATAAATGATGCCTTTACTCTTGACGTTACTTTAATTCCCGATTTCGGCCAGGTTCAATTTGATAATCAGGTTTTGAATCTTTCACCTTTTGAAGTGCGATTCAACGAAAGAAGACAATTTTTTACAGAAGGGACAGAACTTTTTAACAAAGCCGGACTTTTTTATTCCAGAAGGATAGGAAGCACGCCGGTTAATTCAGGAACCGCTTATTCTAATCTGGGGACAGATGAAATCGTACAGGAAAATTCCTTGACTTCGCAGCTTTTGAATGCAACTAAATTATCAGGTCGAACCAGAAAAGGAACCGGAATCGGATTGTTTAATGCAGTTACGGCAAATGAATATGCCGTTATAGTTGATACAATTAGCGGTGTTCTTCGCGAGCACAAAACGGGTCCATTATCAAACTACAATGTATTTGTCATTGATCAGAATTTGAAGAGGAACAACTCGACAATCACATTTACAAATACGAATGTCATGCGTGATGGAGAGACGTATGATGCCAATGTGACGGGTTTGCAAACCAATCTGAATACTAAGGGCCAGAAATATAATCTCCTACTCAGTGGTTCCTTATCTCAACAATTTTTTGCCACGGACAGTACTCAAATTGGTCATCAATTTAACATTAGAGGAGGAAAATCGGCGGGAAAATTTAGAGTTGGAGGAAGCTACAGCGAATCGAGCAAAACGTATGACATAAATGATTTGGGCTTTCAGCGAACAAACAATCTCAGGAATATGAGCTCCTGGGTAAATTATAACACTTTTACCCCGGTTTGGCGATTCATCCGAACCTGGACAGGTTTAAATTTATTCTATCAAAACATACAAGAGAATGCGGCCTTCACACAATTCAACATTAACCTGAATGCGGGAGGAATCTTCAGAAATTTCCTGGCTTGCGGTATAAATGTTGGAATAACTCCTGTACGTCCACATGACTATTTTGAGCCTAGAGTTGAAGGGCGATATTATGAAGGAGATCAGTCCGCATTTTCAAGCATTTGGTGGAGTTCAGATTATTCAAAGGTGCTGGCCCTGGATGGAGGTTTAACGTATTGGGTCGCGAATGACGACCGGCGATATGGCTTGGGAGGTCGACTTTCACCTCGTTGGAGGATGAGCGACCGGATGAACTTAATTCTCAACGTAAATGTTGATTATGCCCAAAATGTTGAAGGAGTTGCCGTTGGAACAAACGGAATTCCTTTTGATCAGATAAATCCGGAGAATCCAATTTTCGCAAAGCGAGATCGATGGACCGTTATCAATACGGTCGATTATGAATTCATATTCAACAATCTTATGGGCTTCACCTTTAGATTGCGACATTATTGGTCAACGGTTGAGTATAATGAATTCTTCCAGTTGAACGCAGTGGGACAATTTGACCCAACGACCTACACCGGCTACGATTCGGATGACAATTCTTATCACGATAATGCATTCAACGCATTTACCATTGATGCGGCATATCGATGGATATTTTCACAGGGATCCGAATTATCGCTTGTCTGGAAAAACTCTATCTTTTCATCTTCGGATCAAGTCCGGTTAAACTATTTTCAAAATCTGGAGACGCTCGGTCAAAATCCTGCGACGAATAGCTTATCGCTAAAAATTCTTTTCTTCATCGACTATTGGTCGGTCCACCAGAAAGTATTTAAGGGGAAAAAGGTGAAGGATTAATCCATGACACCTTGATGCGCAGCAACGTCTTTTTTAATTCAGTGAGACAGAATTTTCGATCAGAAAATTCGTATTCGAACTGATCCCGCACGGAGTGCAACGGAGATGCGGGATCTCTTGGTCCAATTCCCCGACCTTCTAGGTCGGAAACAAATCCGTCACGCCCAAGCGTGACTCCTTTTGATACCTCGACGGCTTTGCCTCGGGGTTGTTCATTTTTATAAATCCTGCGCAGCTAGGAGTGTGCCATAAATTCCAAATTTTCTCCCTGAACTCTGCAACCTTCTTGCCTTCGCGTATCCGCCCCTGCCTACCGGCAGGCAGGTCAGGCGGAGAGCCAAGGTGCGTGAAAAAAAATGCGTGACAAACAAAAGCCTTTCATTTCTTGTCAAAACTCTGAAACTTCCTTATCTATTGGCCTACAGAGTCAAAATCCGGTAGATAAACGTGTTAATAAAACACTGAATTACAAACTCCAGCGTTAAATTTCAACAAAGTCTGTTACCTTTTTAAGGAAGTTGTGTCATACCACTGAACCTCGAATTGAGAAGCTTTATAAAAAAGCAACGGGCGCATTTTCAAATCGGGGAATAAAAATTAACACCGACACCATAATGACTTTTAAAACAAGTTTATTTGCCGCCCTTGTATTACTTTCATTTTCTCTTTTTGCAAAAAATTCACCGGGCCAGGACACAATCAAACCAAGCATGACTGCCATTCGAATTGACCAAAAGGTAAAGATCGATGGCGAGCTTGATGAAATGCTTTGGGACCAAGCTGAAGTAATATCCAACTTCACTCAAACGTCACCTCTTGCAGGAGAGGCACCGTCCAGGAGAACTGAAATTCGACTGACTTATGATGATCAGGCTATCTACATCGGCGCAATCATGTACGACGATCGCGATAGTGTGTCCCTGACATTGTCACAACGTGATCAGGTCGGAAATGCGGATTACTTTGCAGTATCATTTGATCCTTACCTGAACGGCACAATTGGATATTCATTCATTGTAACAACCGCCGGGGTTCAAATCGATGCCTTGGAACAATTGAACTGGTCGCAGTGGAATTGGAACGCAGTTTGGGAATCAGACGTTATGGTCCATCAGGATAAGTGGGTAGTTGAAATGAGAATTCCTTTTTCAGCCGTTCGTTTTCCAAAAGAGGATGTTCAAACCTGGGGAATAGGATTTGGAAGAATGATTCGAAGACATCGGGAGAAATCCAACTGGCCGTTTATTGATCCGGAAGGCGGAGGATGGATCTCACAATTGGGAGTTTTAAACGGATTGAAGAATATTGACTCGCCATTGAGATTGTCGTTCACGCCTTATGTTTCGGGATATATCAAGAATTATTCAGGATCAAACGGATACAATATCAATGGCGGAATGGATGTGAAATATGGATTGAATGATGCATTTACATTGGATTTGACATTAATTCCGGATTTCGGACAAGTTCAGTTTGACAATCAAGTATTGAATCTTTCACCATTCGAAGTTCGGTACAACGAGCGGAGACAATTCTTTACCGAAGGAACCGAACTTTTTAATAAGCATGGCTTGTTTTATTCAAGAAGGATAGGTGGGGCACCAATAAATTACGGCAATGCTTTTAATGGTTTGTCTTCGAATGAGGTGGTTGAAGATAATCCAAATGTGACTCAGATTTTGAACGCGACAAAATTATCCGGCCGAACAAAAAAAGGAACGGGCATTGGAATATTTAATGCCATTACCGGCGCACAACATGCAATCATCCGAGATACTGAAACAAATGAAGTTCGTAGATTTGAAACCTCTCCCTTCATCAATTACAATGTTCTGGTCGTTGATCAAAACTTAAAGAATAATTCAACCGTGACCTTGACCAATCTCAGCACAATGAGAAATGGCGAGACCTACGATGCGAATGTGACGGGACTAAAACTGCATCTTTTTACCAAAGGGCAGAAGTACAATTTGAGAACAAGAGGATCACTTACGCAACAGTTTTTTGATGAGAATAATATTATACTGGGGCACCGTTATGAGATTGATGCAGGAAAATCTTCCGGAAAATTCCGTTACAACTTTGGTTATAATGAAATGAGCGACACCTACGATCGAAATGATTTAGGAATTAATCAACGAAACAACAAAAGAAGACTGAGCGCTTCGATGAGTTATAATGTCTTTACTCCTAAATGGATTTTTAATCAAATGTGGATGAGTATTAGTGCCTCCCACACGAGACTTTACAATCCGGACGTATATACCAATGGTGGAATCGACGGCAATTTCGGAGGTATGCTTAAGAATTTCACAAGTTTTGGAGTATATGGAGGATTTTCTCCCACCGATTCTTACAACTACTTTGAGCCAAGAGCGGAAGGACGATATTGGAGAGATGACGAGTATGTTTACACCGGAACCTGGTGGTCAACGGATTACAACAAACCCTTTGCTTTGGATGGAGGATTGAATTACCGAGGATCAACTGCACCGGATAGATACGCCATAGGTTACAGCCTTGCGCCTCGTATTCGTTTTAACGATTATGTGAACATGAGCTTTAGAAATAATGTAAGATATGCGCACAATGCAGAAGGAGTTGCCGTAGGATTGAATGGAATTCCTTACGATGGAAATGATCCGATCTTCGCGAAGAGAGATCAACTGACGATTATCAACACCTTGAGCGCCAACTATACCATCAACAATAAAATGGGATTCACTTTCCGACTACGCCACTATTGGTCCAAAGTTACTTACAATGAATTTTTCGCTTTGAATCAAGAAGGATTGTATGATCTGACTGACTACACAGGATTGGACGCCGATGGAAGTTCATACCACAACAACAGCTTTAATGCTTTTACTATTGATGCGGCTTACCGATGGGTATTCGCGCCCGGATCTGAGCTGTCATTTGTTTGGAAAAACTCAATCTTTTCATCCGATAATGATGTTCAAATGAACTACTTCCAGAATGTGGAGAATTTAATACAGAATCCCGCGACGAACAGTTTTTCACTCAAGATTTTGTTCTACATTGATTACTGGAGCTTGCACCAAAAGGTATTTAAGAGAGCTAATACGAAAGGGTAAGTTTTAAGGAGTGAGTGCGCCCCGCAGATTGACATTGTAGAATATAAAACCCGATGAGGTTTTGGGGGATAAAAGGATGGTCAGGAGAAATCTCGGCCACCTTTTTTCCGTTTACAGAGTAGAGTTCGATTCGATTTAATTGATGCGTAGATTCAATTTTACGGTTGATAACTTTTATCATCAGATCTGATTTGGGTATTCCTCCGACGATTGGATCAAAGTCCAGACGAAAAGTTCTTCGCGAAACTTCCTGACCCTCTTTCATACCTCCGCAGATGATCCATGAGGTTGCACTAATTTGTGCAGCACCTCTCAGATCCATTACGCTGTATGCTGCCCCATCTCCCGGATACCAGATTTTAGAATCAACATCGTATCGCATAATCTGAGTCAAGGGTTCAACACCTCCGGAACCGTTATAAGCTATTCCGTTATAGTTGTAAGAAACTCCCGATCCGCCTACCCAATATACGTTGTTGCCATGCGAAATACAGGCCTGGCGATAGCCGAGATTAGGTCCGTCATCTTCCATCGTCCAGCTAATTTGAGTTGGATCGGCGGAATCGATGATTCCTTTTCTTAGAACCGTCGTCAGCGGAAAATTGAATGCGATCTTCGCTCCGCCAAAGTAGAAAATCGTATCGCCGATAATATATCCCGATCCGCCAAAAACTTTGTAGTCCACCGTGTTCGGAACATCCGATCCAACTGACCAGCTGTCGAGAGCGGGATCATAGATTTGAACATCAGGAACATTCGTTACATTGCTCCATCCCGTAATAACATAGATCAAACTGTCTTTGTAAACGCATTGGACATGATCGTCAATCGGCACCGGAATAGCACTTCCGTTCGTTTCATAAACATCCGTTTCGGGATTATAAATTATCACTTCGTTCGAGGAAATCTCTCCGCCACCGGAACTAACATTGTATCCCCCGATTATATAAATCTTGTTCTGTACAGTACTCGCCGCCGCTGCGATATTATCTAAAGTTGCAGGTAGTGGAGCAATCTCGGTCCATGTATCTGCTGCAACATCATATCGAAATGACCGCTTCGTAATTCCCGACCAAATTTTGGTAGAATCAATTCCACCAAATGAATAGACATATTGTGCACCGCCTTGTGTTCCACCGCAAACTGCATTATTGGATATTTCAAGAATCATACTGTCCAGCTCTGTCCATGTCCAGGCGGTTTGGACATTGGCTCCCGAGGACAGAATACAACAAATGCCGATTAAGGTGAATTTGAACATACCACTAAGTTATGAAAAGGCAGCGTCATCCTGGCGCCTTCGGGGATAAGACGGTATCTGCCAGAATATTCTTGTCGATTTATGGGAAAGGCTACAACGTTACAATAAAGGTAGCATTTATGCGGTGGCTGCGTATCAGCTTAACTTTATTTGTTGTGTGACGTTATCTGCTCCATTTGGCGAGTTCAGCTTTATTCATCGTAGCCCATCAATCAGCCGATATTATAATGGCCAGAAAAACATGATGAGAGGGGTTCCTATGACTACGATTAATATTTCCAGCGGCAAGCCCATTCGCCAGTAATCGGAAAATCGATATCCACCCGGGCCAAGTATCAACGCGTTACACTGATGACCAATAGGTGTAAGAAATGCACAGGAGGCCCCAACGGCAACGCACATTAGAAATGGATCAATGTTGACGCCCATGGAGATCGCAATTTCAACTGCAATCGGTGCCATTATTAATGCTGTTGCCGCATTGTTTATCACATCTGAAAGTGTCATAGTAATGGTCATAACCAAAGCCAGTATAAGCCAGGCAGGCATATCGTGAGTTATGCTGATTAAACCATCCGCGATCAACTGCGTAGTCTCGGTCGTTTGAAGGGCATTGCTAACGGGAATCATAGCGCCCAGCAGGACTATTATTGGCCAATCTATCTGACTGTAGATTTCACGAAGTGGAAGTATTCCAACAAAAACATAGGCCAAAACAGCTCCCACAAATGCCAATGTGATTGGCAGAATTCCAAACATACTTATGGTTATCGCCGAGCCGAAAATTAATAATGCTAAACTTACTTTGGAAAAAATACCCACTGTCACATTCCTTTCAGCCAGGGGCAAAAGATCGAGTGAACTCATGTTATCGTTGAGAATATCCGCATTTCCCTGGAGTAGCAGCACGTCACCTACACGAAATGTAACCTTACCGAGCCGATTATGGATCGGTTCTCCCTGCCTGGCAACAGCCATCAATATCAAGGTGTTGGAAGTGCATTTACGCAAGTATTCCCGATCGCGATTTTCCAGAGCCGAATCAGGCTGTATTAAAACCTCTTTGAATACTGTGTGCTTGCCTTTCAAGCTGTCAATGCGTTTGCGCATTAACTTCGTAAACCTCAGATTATACTCATCCATCATCACCTTAAGTTCAACCGGGTCGGCCATGATTTGAAACCTATCTCCTTCTTGAATAATGTGATTAAGATCGGGCGGTACGACGCTTTCATCTTCGGGTATCCATCCGCATATGGTGAGCCTGTCTTGTGTGAAGTTTTCTGTGTCGCTAATCCTTAGACCAATAAATTTGGAGTTTTTAGGAATGCGAATCTCGCTTACATATTTACTAATTGAGAATAGTGATTCTGTTCCGGGTTTCTTATGTGATTTCTTCGGAATGAATCGCCAGCCGACCAAAGCGATAAACAATACACCAATCAATGCTATTGAACCTCCGACCGGACTGAAATCCATCATGGCAAATGGTTCCGGCTGAAATTGCCCAATGTCAATATTTTGAGAATTAAAATACTGAGCAGCAGGAGAAAGGGCGTCATCAAGGGCGCGTTCTTTCAAATCTATCAGTTGAGTTTTGCGGAGAGTGGAAATAATAATATTGGGTGGAGTACCAATCATGGTTATCATTCCGCCCAAAATACTGGCAAAAGCCAATGGCATTAACAAGATGCTGGGTGACCTCTTTCGCTTAACAGAGCTCTTAAGTGCTACGGGCAACATTAAGGCAAGAGCGCCAACATTATTCATTATCGCAGAAAGAATGGCGACAACTCCACTCAAGCTGGCAATATGAGTAATTTGACGTTTAGAGTAAGGCGCTATTTGACGAGCGATCAGTTCCACTACACCCGCATTGCGCAGCGCTCTGCTGATTATAAGTACTAAGGCGACTGTAATTACGGCCGGATGTGCAAAACCAATAAATACATTAGATTCATCCAGAATCAAATTGGATGTTTCTCCTCCCAGAACCTGATCGGCGATGAATAAAACACCCAAAGCAATGATCGAAACAATATCATAACGCCAACGACCCCAGATGAAAAGGAGAAAAGTCATTGCGATTATTAGCAGTATGGTTATTTGATCAATCGTCACGAATGAAGTGTGGTGTTTTTTACAAAATCATCAGTTTATTAGAGCATCAACCAGCTTGTCATCATACCCAGATTTTGATCTGCCCCTTCTTTATTAAATTGTTTTATGTAAGTTCCATTTAGATCCATTTCATGCCACACAACATCCAAACAAAACACACTTGCAAAATCCGTTGCGTAAATAAATTATTCATTGAAAAACAGATTAATAGCCAATTACAATCATTTACCGTGCGTATGTAAACGTATTATTGAACCAATAATACACGAATATTGGGGTTTAAAGATCCGGCCATACGCTTAACAAACATAGGGTCTAAAATTCAAAATCAACATAGTACCCCTCATGCTTTCTCACGTTCATTACCCGGTCATCATCGAGAATTAAATACTGTCCTTTAATTCCCAACAGCTTTGCTTCAATTAGCGGTTGTTTGTCAAATCCCACGCTCTTGACTTTTTCAGGATATTGTTCAACCGGATATTCGATTTGTGTAATCTCATCATCCTCGGTCATATACTCAGCTAAATCCTGTGGTAACAATTCTTCCAACTGCCATTTTTCTTCCTCCAAATCAAATTCACCAATTTCGTTTTTGAGCATTTTTCGCCAGTTTGTTTTGTCTGTAAAAGTTCCTTTTAGAGCGACCTCAATATCACCGGCCAATTTTCGGTAAGGAACTTCGGCCAATTTGATGCAATAAGTCGCTCCCTGATCAATCCATCTTGTTGGAACCTGCGTTGCTCGAGTTACCCCAACCTTAACGGCTGAAGAAACGGCCAAATAAACGACATGTGGCTGAACGTGATGTTCTTTCTCCCATTCAGGATCTCTACCTCCGCCTAAATGTCCTTCGCACAACTCCGGATTAATAATGCAGGGACTTGCGTCTGCCGAATTCACGAAACAATCATAACAACAACCTTGTGCGAATAATTTCTTCTTTATTTCGTTACAGCTAACACACTGCAACTTACCATCAAATTTCATGGAGAAGAACTTTCCGATCAGATCATTCATCAGGATTTCTCCCTCTTCAGAAATTAGTTTGTAATTCACCACATCTTCCAACGATGTTCGCATTTTGTGAAGCTTGATTTCCACGCTTTTCATAAATTGATTTCCTCAGGGCTAATTTAAGAATTAAACCAACAAAATATTTAGTTAATTTAGCGCTCAGAATGAATCTGTTCGAACATATAGGCAGATACTTTATCATGATGACGGCAGTTGTCATGCGACCCGAAAAGGGAAGTGTCTTTCGCAAACGATTTTTTCAGGAAATTGACGCTATAGTTGTGACCTCGATTCCGTTGGTAGCCTTCCTTTCGGTATTTATGGGGGCAGTAATTGCCTTACAAACAGCATCTTCGATGTCTTCTCCCTTACTTCCTGATTATACAGTCGGATACATTACCAGGTCATCCACGGTTCTGGAATTTTCGCCCACGATTATCTCACTGATTATAGCAGGAAAAGTAGGATCAAACATCGCTTCTGAAATAGGAACAATGCGCGTAACCGAGCAGATTGACGCCTTGGAAATTATGGGCGTTAATTCGATTGGCTACCTAATGCTACCAAAGATTTTATCGGCGACTCTCTTTTTTCCATTTCTTATCGTAATCTCTATGTGCCTGAGCTTAATTGGCGGATGGATGGCCGGTGTACAATCCGGATTTTATAGCACAGAAACCTATTTATTGGGAATTAGGGCCTTCTGGCATGAAGAACAGCACACACTTTATTACGCTTTAGTTAAATCAGTTGTCTTTGGATTCTTGATCACCTCAATAGCTTCTTATTACGGCTATTTTACCAAGGGTGGTGCATTGGAGGTAGGAAGGTCATCGACTAAAGCGGTAGTCGCTGCTTCCGTGGCGATACTAGTGGCTAACTACGTATTAACACAATTGATACTTCTGTGATAGAGGTTAAGAATATATCAAAGTCGTTCGGAGAGACTCAAATTTTATTTGACATCTCAGCTAAGTTTGAGAAAGGGCGAGTGAATTTGATTATTGGAGGTTCGGGTCAGGGAAAATCGGTTTTAACAAAGTGCATGGTCGGATTGCATGAAGCGGATACCGGAGCCGTCATTTTTGACGGAAGAGACTTCTCTGCCATGAACAGAAAAGATCGAATCGATATTCGAAAGGAAATCGGAATGTTATTCCAGGCTTCGGCACTTTTTGATTCGATGACGGTTGAGGAAAACGTGGCATTTCCCTTGCTGATGTTCACTGACATGACACCGGAAGAAAGGCGAGAACGAGCCAATTTTTGTCTTGAAAGAGTAAATATTATTAATAAAAATGACCTCCTCCCGGCAGAAGCTTCGGGGGGAATGCAAAAAAGAATAGGAATTGCCCGTGCCATTGCGATGAATCCGCGTTATCTTTTCTGCGATGAGCCGAATTCAGGACTTGATCCTCAAACAGCGATTGTGATCGATAACCTGATTAAGGAGATCACGTATGAATATGATATTACAACCATCGTGATTACACATGATATGAATTCAGTGATGGAAATAGGGGAGTATATTATCTTTATTGTTGGAGGAAGAAAATGCTGGGAAGGAAGCAATAAGGAGATTATCAAGACGGATAATCAAGAAGTGGTGGACTTCGTGTATGCATCCTCTTTCATGCGTAATTTAAGGGAAAAATTGATTAACAGCTAAAACCAAAAGCTATGAGTGAAGATGACGACATGGCCTCCGCCGGAGGCTCCGGCGGGCAGGGGGAAGAAGGAACAACCGCTATTGATACTTCGAAAAAGGGTGTAGAGCCTCCGACGAAAACAATGGCCGCAGAGCGAGAAAGTGCTAGTAACGACCGTGGTCGAAGGAGCAGAGATGGTGTTTACATTATCATTATTTTAATGTTGTTGGGTGGAGGAGCATGGTTAGGCTATTTACTTTCGGAAAAAAATAAATATATCAATGAATGCTGGAATGATAAAGAGGCGCTGGAAATAGAAATGACGGAACTGAATGAAATGATGTATGATCAAGGCCTGGCACTGGGAGATGATGTAAAGTCGAACTTACATAGTATGCTGTCCATGTATGATCAGCTCTACGTTGACAACAACGATTTAAATGATTCCATTAACGTACAAAAAAATAAAATTCAAGGTTTGATTCTGGAATTAGAGGATGCCAAGCATGATAAGGGTCGGTATATGTCCAAGGTGTATAAATTGCAAAAAGAAACAGAGACACTTCGATCAATAATGAAGGATTATATCCGAACGATTGATTCATTAAATGTGGCTAATGGAATCCTAACTGTTGATTTGTCGAAAATGACTGACGAATTGGATAATATGACTGTTGCTCATGACAATCTGGCTGACCGGAATACGCAGTTATCGGATAGAGTAAATAAAGGATCGAAACTGGTTGCCAGTGGATTTTTGTCTGAAGGAATCAAGCAAAAAAGTAGTGGGTCATACAAAGAAACGACCAGGGCATCTCGTTGTACACACATTCGATCCTGCTTCACACTTGGATCAAATTCTATCGCATCAACCGGAAATAAGACTGTTTATATGCGAATAGTTACCCCGGAGGGAGGGGTGTTGTACTCATCAAATACCAACACCATTCAAACCGAATCGGGTGCATCCGTCCTTTATTCAGATAAGAAAACGGTCAATTATCAAAATAACGAGGTTGACGTTTGTATTTTCTATAAGTTGACAAAAGAGATTGGTAAAGGAAATTATCAGGCCCAAATTTATTGTGAGGGAGTGAATATTGGTGCTAACAGTTTCGTTCTGAAATAACGATGAAAAATCTGATTTTCCTCCTCATACTATTTCCGCTTAACTCTCCGGCTCAATCAGATTCAGCACTGCTTAAGGAGATAGAAGATTTTCAAAAAGAGGAAAACGAATTCTATTTGAATGCGGATACATCTCCTTTGACAAAGAAGGAGCGTAGGGCATTCGAACACCATGACTTTTTTGAAATCAATCTCGATTATATTGTTGAGGCCCGATTTGAAAAAATCATGACCGTCGATACCGTTATTATGGGAACATCGGCCGGAACCAAGAAATCGTATCAACCCTTTGCCATGATATATTTTAAAATTGGAGAGGACGATTGCGAGCTGACGGTCTATCAAAGCTTGAAGCTGAGAGAAAAGGAAGAGTACAAAGACTATCTCTTCATTCCTTTTAAAGATGTGACAAGCGGAAAAAGTTCTTATGGTGGTGGAAGGTATTTAGATATAACGATTCCGACTACGAAAACGATAAGGCTAAATTTCAATCTGGCCTATAATCCGTATTGTGCTTACACCAATGGATATTTCTGTACCATTCCTCCAAAGAATAACACGCTGAAAGTGGCTATTGAGGCAGGATTGAAGGCACCGCCGAAGCACTAATCAGGGAAGTACGCCCAAATTTTCTTTGCTACTCTACCTTCTCCGCCTGAAACAGGCTACCGTGTGTCAGTTGGGGCAAAGAAGCAAAAGATTTTTGTGCCTGAAAATTGAGGAATTTAATTCCCTTCCAGCCTCATCCCTTTCCATTCTACCTTTTCTCTGTGTCCCTCCGTGATTCTCTGTGAAACTCCGTGATATAATTCCCTTCCAGCCTCTTTCTCGCTCACAACCCCTTCTCCCTCAAATAATAAACGAAACTAAAATCCTGATGGATGCGATACATAGACAGGTCTTTGTCTATCCTGATGATTTTTACTGAATACTTTTTTTGTTTCACAGAGGATCACAGAGAATCCTTTAGATTCAATCCCTAGTTTTATTGGAAGTTTTAATATAGAATTTCAAAGA
>CAZCAD010000034.1:0-14020 GCA_964496525.1 uncultured Flavobacteriales bacterium
ATTCGTTAAAATTTTAAGTCGTAGCTATGGCTATGCCTGAAAATTTTGCCTCTTATAAAGAAAAAATAGAAGCAAAATTTACAGCCACTTATTTACTAATTAAAGCACTAGTGCTTTAATCGAATTCTTGAATAAACACGTATTCATCCTCACCAACCATTCCAGATACCATGTGACAGGCAACCCATTTGTATGATGCATCAAGAATATTCCACCTGTGCCCTCTATCTGGAACACCGTCATCGATTAGCAATGAAATAACCGCATATCTTGCCAGACTGTCTCCACTAACTAAGTTTTCTGCGTAGTCAAAGTCTGAATGATCAAACAAATTATTCTTCTTCATCCAAATTCCATGGACTATTGCCGCGTCATAAAGGTCTTGGGAATATTCTAAGGCAGATACAGGTTTCAATTCCTTGAGTATTTCGATGAGATCGTTCGCTATTTCTCGAACAGAATCAACTTCTTCCCAATAATCAACATATTCCTGGATGTACCGGATATACCCGGAGGGATTCGTTCGAACAAAATTGATTTCTTCAATCATCCGCATTTCTTTTCCACTTGGTAATTTCTGCGAATGGCAATTCAGTCCTAGGATTACACATACCGTTAACAAAAATTTTCCCATCTAGTAAGACCTAATAAATGGATAAATATTAATTCTCGATAAATCAAAATTCATACCCATATTCAGTGTTGGAAGAGCGTTTACGGCTTTAGCAGAAAGTGAGAATAAACAAATCAGAAGCGATCCTAATACATTCATCATATTACAAACGAAATAATCTTACAAAAAGTCTGTCGGCACTGACAATCAGCCATATTTTCCCTATCTTCATTCCATCTAAAAAAACAGGAAATGAAGGTCATTGCCGAAGCAGACTTTAACCCAAACATCAAGCGATACGTTCTCGTCATTGTTGGCTTAATCACATTTGTGACTATCGCCGGAATTCCATTTCTGATTATCTGGTTTTGTGGGTTTGGGCAATGGGTTTCGCGAAAGTTCTATGAGAGTTTGGAATGCAAATTGACTGAGAGACACCTGGAATATAAAAAGGGAGCCTTTTTTAAAGTTCACAAAACGATTCCGCTTGAGAATATCCAGGATTTGACATTTGTAGACAATCCATTTCTGCGATGGTTCGATTTAAGAATCATTAAAATAGAAACAGCGGGAAGCAGTAGTCAATACGGTAGCGACATGAAATTAATTGGCATTATTGACGCTGATGATTTCAAGGAAAAGGTTTTAAACGAAAGGGATATTTTAACCCAGAAAATGGCGACAGGTGGGCTTGGTAACATGAGTGTGGTCGCTGATAACAGTATGCAGGAAATATTAACGGAGATTCGAGATTTACTAAAAAACATCTCAGAAAAAGATAAAATATGAAAAGAACAATGGCATTAATTGGCTGTCTGATATTATTGGTAATGACTCAGTCATCCACAACAGATGGGCACATTGATCAAATTCGAGAATGGTACAAAGAAATTGAAGCCAAAGTAAAAACATGTCAATTGGTTGAAACCGAAGGAGAATATTTCGAAGGCACGACTCCGGAGGTCAAAGGCTGGTACGAAAAAGAAACGGAGCAATTTATTAAGATAGAGTGTTACATGGGAGCTGATCATCATGAAGAAACCGTTTCGTATTACCTAAACAATGGAATTGTCTTCTTTACCTTTACAGAAGGAACAGGAGTTGATGAATTTCATACAGCCGAAGATATGGGAATGGGAGAAGATGAGTATTGGGAATCGGGGATGGAGGCCAAAACTTATGACTCCTGGGAAGATCGCTTGTACTTCCATGATGAAAAATGCATACGTTCCTTACACCGGTCTAATATCTACAAAGTTGGCGATGCTTTATCCTTTAAAGGAGTTGACAATGAAAATGCCGAAATCGATCCGGATGCGTACATCATCGCCACTGAGCACGCCGGATGGTATCTTGACTACCTAAAGAAAAAAATGGCTGAATGATATTTCGTGCTGCCGGAAGAGGAGATGTTGATGCAATCGTTAAAATGCTGGCCGAAGACAAATTGGGTGAGTTGAGGGAGAATTATCAAGACCCGCTGCCCCAATCTTATTACGATGCCTTTGAGGAAATCGATCAAAATCCAAATATTGAGTTAACTGTAGCTGAAAATGAAAGCGGCGAAATTGTGGGTACGCTTCAGCTCTCTTTTATTCGGGACATGACCTATCAGGGCGGTTGCCGTGCTTTTATCGAGGCGGTAAGAGTTCGTCAAGATCTGAAGGGACAAGGCGTCGGTCAACAACTATTCGAATGGGCAATTGAACGAGCAAAGGAAAAAGGAGCGCATGTATTGCAACTCACAACCGATAAGCGTCGGCCCGAAGCGAAGCGATTCTATGAAAAGCTCGGCTTTAAAAACACGCACGAAGGGATGAAATATCACTTTTGATCCAGGAAAAAATCGAGCACTTTTATTTCGACATAGATGAATCCATTAAAAGCTGCATTCTTGCAATCCGGGATATCATCCTCGACTCCGATTCTAATATCTCGGAGGGAGTTAAATACGGTCTCCCTTTCTTCTTTTATAAAGGAAAGAATTTTGCCTACATCTGGTTTGATAAAAAGTCAGGACATCCATACATTAGAATTACCAAGGGATCCAAGATTGATCATCCTATTTTGTATGCAGGTGATAGAAACACGATAAAGGTGATTCCAATCGATCCTGAATCCGACATTCCGGTAAAGCAAATGTATGAGGTGTTTGAATTGGCGAAAACTTTCTTTTAAACAAATATTTCGAGGCCTACCTCATAAGACAACCATCCCTTTTTCATTTTGTATTTAGATAAAACTAAGAGAAATGAAAAAAATAGTCTATTCGATTGTTGTTGCGGCAATTGGCCTCACGGCATGTAAAAAAAATGATCCGATTCCGGGACCTACTCCCGATGCAGCGGATTTAATCAACTTTATCAGCGGTAACGTCAGCGATAAAATCCAGAATTTTACTGTTTCTGCCAACTCTCCTATTTATATTGTTGGAAACGAGGGCGTGATTCTCTCTCTTCCTGCGAATCAACTTGAAGATGCCGGCGGTACCTTAATCAGTGGAAATGTAGACATAGAACTAATTGAGATTACAAAAAAATCCGCCATGCTGCTGCTTGATAAGCCTACCAGAGGAAAAATGGCGAATGGTGATCATGAGCTATTAATATCCAGGGGCGAGTATTACGTCACCATTAAGCAATTCGGAACAGAGGTTGTTTTAATCAGCCCCATGCATGTTACCGCACCTGCTGCATTTGATGGCACAATGCGAAAATTTGTTGATGTTGGAACAGGTGATGAACTACTATGGGACATGGCCGACGACAGCATCATTGTTGCCGATTCTACAGGTAGCGGATTTGATATTCTTCCGGATGAATGGGGATGGACGAACATCGATCGATTCTATAGTGATCCTCGTCCAAAAACGACCATTTTTGCTGATCTACCGGATGGGTTTGACAATACAAACACTGAGGTTTATCTGTCCTACGATGGCGAAGGACCCGCACTGGCAAATTTCGATAAATGGGATTCTAACCAAAATATGTTTACTGAACATTATGGTTTAATTCCCATTGGATTGGATGTCCATTTTATCGCGATAGCGATTGTAGATGATGATCTTCACTACTGTATCGAATCTGTTTCAATTACCGATAATCATGTGCAGGATATATCTGACTTTGCTGTTACTACCGAAGCTCAACTAATAAACTTAATAGACAACTTACCTTAGTGATTAATTTGTAAAGAAAACAAGAGCCTCTCCGCTTCAGGCGGATGGGGCTTTTTGATTAAGAAATACCGCTTTGTTTTCTCACGATATAAAGAACCTCAGTCTCGGGAATTCGATATCGCTCAAACTGCTCCTTTGAAATATCCTGTAAAAAGTCAACAACCTCAACCTCAAAACCCGCCTCCTCCAACCTCTTTGGATAATTCAAACCGTAAAGTCGAACATGATCGTACTGCCAAAAATGCTTTTCCCTTTCTTCTTCTGTCGTGAGTGACCAATCTTCATAGGTCTCAGTTCTGGTCACATCGATTGGAACCTGCATAATTCCCCATCCACCCGGCTTCATAACCCGATGCAGTTCTTTCATGCACTGCAAATCATCCTTCACATGTTCCATTACGTGATTACAAAAGATCACCTCGTACTGATTATCGTCAAGAGGAATTTCATGCAAATCAAAATGCATCTCGGCAATCGGAGAGAGTAAATCGCCGGTCATATATTTCAGATTCTTCTGCTTTTTGAACTTCTTATGAAAATGTTGCTCAGGAGCGATATGCATGACGCTTAGTTCCGATTTGGTGAAAAAATCTGATTTCATTTTCAGATAAAGCCACATCGCTCTATGTCTTTCCAAGGTCAAATCATACGGACAAAGTACATTGTCTCTGTGACGATCGCCGTAACCATAGGACAGAAACTTCCGAAACTTCTTTTCACAAACCGGGCATTCAACCTTATTTCCTCTGTAAAGTAGAGGCGCAAAGATTCGAAACACATAGCTCAGTCTTATGAGCAGTGGTCGCGGAAAGGTATTTAAAATCCATTTGTAAAGTCGCTTCATCGAGCGGCAAAGATATGATGAAAAAGTAAATAGAATTTAAGATTTTGAGGCATCATTCAGACTTAAAATCTCCAAATGCTCCCTGGTCATATACTGCATTCCAATTTTGTTCTCCGGTTTGACATAGGCTGAATAAACAACAATTGTAAATATCCACTGCAAAGGAATCATTAATACATAAAAACCATCTGCCAACAATCTACTGTTCCAGGCGCTGTGGAATTTTTTAGCCTTTCTCCCAATAGCATTGTAGCACCTTCGCAAAATTCGATGAATTCCTGGCACTCTTTTTTCTAAAAGAGCTTCAAATGCATTAAAAGTCAAGAGTTGGCGATTGACCGGAAAAGCATGACCGTCTCGTATCCCGTAGCGAAAGGGTCGCACCAATGAGCTATGCCCTTTGGACCCAACTGTACATATATAACACTCCTCACAAGGAATGCATTCCAGGGTCGAGAACCCATAATCATAGGTCTCTGAAAAGGCCAAAATAATGGAATCGGCTTTTTGGCCAAATAGCATCAGAATTAGAATCATAAGGAGTAAAACGGGCGCAGCCATTATCGTCACAATTGGGAATTGATTCCAAAAATCATAGTTAAGAATATGATGGAACTGTCGAAAGAAAACGGATTCGGTTTTTAGATTTCGCTGGTCTATATTTTCTTTGATCCTCAACCAATTTGCGTGAATTCTTATTCCAAACAGAATCGGGACTGAAAAACCATTAACGAGAATAATGGGAGCATCGTTAATATGAATTGCAACTAGAATACTATAAACAAGGCCGAGCACCAATAAACCGGAGACGATAACTTCAATCAGGGGCGGCAGAATTCGCTTGCTCATAAAGCGGCTAACAATGTAAGCAAGCACAAAAATCACAAGAAAGGCATAAGCCGTTGGTCGATGCTCTACGCCAAAGAAGATTTCGTCGGATGTGCAACAGCTGGGATCCACGGCCGTATCGAAAGCCATTAAAAAAAAGATTGGATAGACCAACAGCACTACCAATTCTAAGATATAAATCGGCCATGGAGTTGTTTGCTTATAAAACAGGTATCTACCTAGAAAAAAAAGTGTTAGAAGTGTCGGTAGAAAGAGGAGACCTGCCATATTCTAACCACAAAGTTCAATCATCTTCTCAACCGCCATTTTTGTATTAGCTCGAATATCCGCTATCGTCACGTCCATCATATAACAAGGAGCGCTCACGATTTTATTTTCCACATCAACAGATATCTCATGAATCGTCTTCATTTCAGCAACAGCCCCAACGCTTTCAATTCCAGCATGAAAATCAGGAATATCGTAAGGAGATGGATCCTGATCCGTACCCAGGGTCATTCGTGCGCTAATTTCAGATCCTTCAAAAGCCTTTGCCAAAACAACCGGACTAACACATAAGGCACATATCGGTTTTCCGACATTTACCATATTCACCAGCAATAATTTCACTTCCGGCAAAATCTCACCATCCGGACCGGAAAAAGCCCAAGTCGTCAAATTCTTGGCAGACCCAAATCCTCCCGGAATCACCAATGCATCTATATTTGCAGGGCTAATATCACTGATTTCGCTAATGTCTCCCCTGGCTATTCTAGATGCTTCTATTAACATGTTCCGGGTCTCATCCATTTCTTCACCATTCGTATGGTTCACAACATGATGCTGATTCTTATCGACAGAAATGCATACATAATTATGTCCTGCTTCTTTGATTGCCAGCATACTTAAAATGGCTTCTTGAATTTCAGCGCCGTCGTAAACGCCACATCCTGATAGTAGTACTCCAATGTTCATCTTAGATTTCTTTAGTGTTCTCAGTCTCGCCGACGCAACCTTGCTTTGGCGACCGAAGTAAATTTAGGTAATTTTGTTTTGTGGAATCCATCAAACAGCCTATAATTTTCTACGACGGCCATTGCGGTTTTTGTCATTCATCCATTCAATTTGTTCTTGACAACAGAAAGCGAGACTTTTATTTCTGCGCGCTACAATCTAATTATGCGAAGAAAGTTCTTTCCGAAAACAAGATTGAGCTGAAAATGGATACGATCTATTATCTCAACAATGGCCGTCTTCATGATAAATCAACTGCTAAATATAAAATCGTGCATGACTAATTCCCACTCAATTTTTCTTGAATTCTTATCAGGTTTGAAGAGTATTTGGATTCATAATCATGGATAGCCGAAAGCCATTCCAGTGAGGACGAATAGTCTGCAGTATTATAGGCTACAACTGACAAATTCAAAAGTGTCGGCTCATAAGATGGGTTGATTCGATAGGCTTACAGAAGAATTGTTTCGGATTTTTGCAATTGATAATTTCTCATCAAGGCATATCCATAATTACTAATGACTTTGTAATCATGAGGAGATTCTGCCACTGCCTTTTCTGAGACGATTAACAAACTATCCAGTTGTCCTCTTATTATGTAGGCTTCTCCCAAGTATGAATAGATAGGCGTAGTTGTAGGATCGACTGTGTAAAAAACAGACAGAGCATTATTGGCCTCGCTGATAATGGAAGCTGCTTTACCATCATCTTTTGCAGCCAGCAAGTTGGCAGTATGATGCTCTCCGATGAAACGGTAATAACCCACTATCAGTCCAAATGAAATTCCGCCCAGCATGATTGCAGCGGCTATTTTTTTCTTCACTCCGTTCAACTCCGATGACAATCCGGCTTTTTTGATCAGAACCGCAATGAATAATGCGGTCAGAACAATGTGCATTATCCGCTCCTTAGGAAAACTGAATAGCGATATTATCAGCAAACCGACCAGCGCACTTAGAATGAGCAATAGTTCCTGATCTTTTGTCTCGACAAAGCGTTGGCAGCCCTTATATCCCAAGTATGAAATGAGAAAAACGACCAGTAGAAGACCGACAAGCCCGGTCTCAGACAACACCCAGATGAAATCGTTATGTGGGCGTTTAAAGCTGGCATTGTAAAAGGATGTTTTTTCTATTTCTCCTACCCCAAACTTTTGATAATTGTATTGCCAATTACCGGCACCAACTCCACTAAAGGGTTTTTCTGCAACCAATTGAAAAGAATTCTTCCATAACTGCTGTCTTTCTTGCAAAGATGAAGCTGAATTTTCTATGAATTCACCTTTAAATACAGTGAGTGTTTGAGCTACACCAATTCCGATCATAAGTAATCCGAAAAAAGCGATGCTTGCTTTTCGTCGCAGATAGGCTCCCTTATTCACGATCCATTTGCCAAAGAGAAAGCAAACGATTGATACGGGCACTGCGATCCAGACCGCACGGCTTTGCAATATTATTATTAGGTATAGCGAAATGAGTATTGTGGCAATCGAAATATAACGCCAATACGAATTGGTATTAAAGGCCAGGTATGCGGCTAAGGTGGTGGTCAGGAAAAGGAAGGAGCTCAGGAGATTTCCATGTATCATTAAGGACGGTCCATCAAAAATTCCTTCTGCAATATACATTTCATAGGTTGTGAAGAGCCCAAGGGCCAGAGCGACTATTACTACTGCACGATAAAGAGAAAGTCTATTATCGGTTTGTTTGATCCGAGATAGAAAGACAATAATCAATACGAATCCTATCAGAATCTTCTGACATTCATAAAATGCGTCTCCGCGGTTTATCGCCCAAAATATAGAAGCATAGTTCAGTGTGATGTAGAGTAAAAAAGGAATGATAATCCGAGTCGAAGGAATGTCGAAGTTGTGGATAATGAATCTCCCCGAGAAGATAACTATCAGCAGCGAAACGAAAAGAAAACGCGGAAGATTTGTTGGCTCAAGAATAGTAGAGCCTGCAAATAAAGGGACGAAAAGTAAAAGGAGGAAGATCAGCTCGTATCTTCCTCCTTTGAATTGCTTAATAACGTTTATGATCTTAAAGTTTTGTGTGGCTAATCGTACAATCGTATGTAACGCCATCGTTGATTTGAACGCTCAGAGAAAAGGTAGAGCCAGAGAGAGTAGCCGTCCCCTCGACTGTGTTGCCTCCAATGGTTTGAAGAGGAATGTTCATCGTTCCGCCACTAACATCTCCGAAGACCGGCTCATCTTCCACAGACCAAAGAACTCTTTTGATATAAATTCTATTGTTAAGTTTATCAGATGCTGTAATTGTGGTATTGTAAGAAGAAGTTGTCGCGGTTCCTACACAACTGGGTTCGGCCAAATAAGTGCCGAGCATATAATCCGCTTCGTTGACTACATTAACAAAACGAGTGGCAGTCGCCGCCTTGTTACCTTTATTGTCATCACAATCATAATAAATTCGATATTCCCCTGTCTGGTTCACATCAATAGATCCGCTGATCACAATTCGATCGGTTACATCACCGTCTTTATCATCTTTTGCCGTAGCACCCAATTCCATATAAGTATCATTTAGTGCCACAACTTGCTCGGGACTACCGTTTAAAGTAATCACCGGTTGGGTGCTATCCTTTTTGCAGGATGTAGCGATAAATAAGATAGCCAACGTGAGAAGAAGATAATTTTGCATCAGTAGTTTTTTTTGAGGTTCAATTCTCAATAAACACAAGATAGAACAAATTATTGTCATTTTTCCTGAAAAATTTTGAATGATAGAATGTTCGTTATTCTACTTATGGAGTTCTAAATCTTTTAGTTACATGGCTCAGTCATTTTCTCAATCGCCATTTTGCGTTAGCTCGAATATGCGATATCTATCGTCAGGTCCATCATATAACAAGGAGCACACACTGACGATTCTATTTTCAACATCAACATAGGTTTCGTAAATTGTCTTCATTTCAGCAACGGCTCCAACACTTTCAATTCCGGCATGAAAATCAGGAATATAGTAAGGAGATGGATCCTGATCCGCGCCCAAGGTCATTCGCGTACTAATCTCCCATTCTTCAAAAGCTTTCGCATAAAAATTTTATCCTCATTTCATGATTGCTTGCTTTGATGTTCTTAGTCTCGCCGACACAATCTTGCTTTGGCGACCAAAGTAAATTTAGGTAATTTTGTTTTGTGGAATCCATCAAACAGCCTATAATTTTCTACGACGGCCATTGCGGTTTTTGTCATTCATCCATTCAATTTGTTCTTGACAACAGAAAGCGAGACTTTTATTTCTGCGCGCTACAATCTAATTATGCGAAGAAAGTTCTTTCCGAAAACAAGATTGAGCTGAAAATGGATACGATCTATTATCTCAACAATGGCCGTCTTCATGATAAATCAACTGCCGCATTACTAATTTCTAAAGGTCTGAAGGGTCTTTGGCCTACACTTATTGTCTTTTACATTGTGCCTTGGTTTATCCGCGATTGGGTCTACAATAGTATCGCAAAAAGAAGGCATCGAATTCGAAAAGGATTTTGTGCTGTTCCCAAGGAGAATGAGAAAGCATTTTTTATTGAGTAAATTCGAGCCCACGAAACCAGAAGAATGAACGCAAAAATAATTGGAACGGGGTCTGCGGTACCGTCAACTATTGTGACGAATGCTGAAATCAATGACAATCCTGATTGGGTTTCAAAAGTGTTGGGAGTTGATGAGCGAAGAAAGAGTGGCGTCAACGAACTCTCAAGTGATTTAGCTTTTGAAGCAGCCAAATCCTGTTTGGAGGCTGCCAATATCTCAGCGGAAGAAATAGACTTAATTATTGTTGCAACTATCTCTCCTGATAAGCTGACACCCTCAACCGCTTGCATCCTTCAGGAAAAACTACAAGCGAACCAAGCTGTAGCGTTTGACCTTTCAGCGGCATGTTCAGGTTTTGTTTATGCTTTTATAACTGCTGCTCAATTCATAAGTTCCAGATATTACAACTATGCTCTGGTCATCGGCGTAGATACCTTGACGCGTTACACCGATTGGGATAGCCGTGATGCTGTTTACTTTGGAGATGGTGCCGGTGCCGCGATTCTAACTTATTCCGATTCTGTAAATATCTTAGCCTCAAAAATGAGATCTGACGGGAATTGCCAGGACCATTATGTCATAGCTCACAACGATACTTTTAAAATGGATGGGGTAAAAGTCACCGAATTTGCCTGTGCAAATTTACCTCCTTTGATCGATGATGTTCTTGAAGCGGCAAACATGGCAAAAAGTGACATCGACTTGGTGATATCTCACCAACCCAGTCTTTTTGCACTTCAAAAAGTAGCCGAAGCGGCAAATATGCCTTTCGATAAATTTAGATCGAATCTCAAAAATTATTCAAATACAGCCAGTGCCTCTGTGCCACTTCTTCTGGATCAAGTAGTTAGAAATGAAGGAATTGAAAAAGGTAGTAAAGTTCTCTTTTTAGGTGTGGGCGCGGGAATGACGGTTGGGGCGGCAATTTATGAATGGTAGATCTTCTGACTTTTCCTCCGCTCGACTTAGTTAAACCAACCAATTTATGATACGGACGTGATTAGAAGTATTAATGCTTAATTCCATGACTCACTCCCCCTTACTACACAGAAATCAGTTGGTTCTGATCTGTTCTCTTTTCTTATTTGGGATTTTACTGAATAACAATTGCTATTCCCAAGCTGCTTTTGAGGAGCACCTCATTCCAACAACCATTGAGGGGAATTTTTATGTTGACGTAGCTGATGCTGACGGGGATAATGATCTCGACGTGCTGTGCGGTGGCTCCATGAACAACATTGTTGCCTGGTACGAAAATGATGGTTCTGAAGGTTTTATAGAACGAATTGTTACGGATAGTTGCTTCGTCTTTTACTCTGTCACGGCGGTTGACTTGGATGGTGATTCTGACATCGACCTTCTTACGGCTGCTATGAACGGAACGATCTCTTGGTTTCAAAATGATGGGTCTCAAAATTTTACTGAATTTGTTATTTCCGACACGGCTGTAGCTGCTTGGTTCGTATTCCCTAAAGATTTGGATGAAGACGGTGATATCGATGTCATTGGTTCATCTTTTGGCACGGATACCTTATCGTGGTATGAGAATGACGGATCTGAAAATTTTATTGAGAACGTAATCTCAACCTCCACTGATGGGCCAAATTCCTTTACAGTGATTGACGTTGACGGCGATGCGGACTATGACATTGTTCTTAGCTCTTTACTTGATGATAAAGTCACCTGGTATGAGAATGATGGTTCAGAGAATTTCACGGAAAATGTAGTTTCGGTCACAGCCGATGGCAACAATTGGGTTCATGCGACGGATTTGGATGGTGACGGTGACGTTGATCTTTTCTCGGCCTCTTTCAATGATAAAGAAGCGGTTTGGTACGAGAACGACGGTAGTGAAAACTTTACTGAGCAGCTTATCGCCAACAATGCTTCAACCTGCATTTTGACGGGAGATTTGGATAACGATGGCGATTTGGATGTCATAACAACATCTCACTCCTTTGATGGAACGCCCGATAAAATTGCCTGGCATGAAAATGATGGCAATGAAATCTTTACAGAACATATTTTGTCGACAGCTACAAATGGAGCAGTCGGGCTTCATATAGAAGACCTTGATGAGGATGGCGATTTAGATATCCTGGTTGCTATAGACGCTGACGACCAAATAATCTGGTACGAAAACAAATTGATCAATGTCGGATTGGATGAAACGGATATGGAATCATTCATCTACCCTAACCCAACATCAGGAATGTTACAAGTGTCGTCAATTCCGATAGACTTCGAAGTGTTAAATTCACTGGGCGAAGTAGTCGTTCGAAAACAGTCAGAGAAGTCAGTCGATCTCAGCTCTTTACCCGATGGTCAATACTTTATTCAAATTGACGGGGTGAATTATCCTGTTGTGAAACGGTAATGAATTAACCTTTCGGGCAGCTTCCGCAGAACTTTCCTTTTTTCTTGTACTTTTTACAACACTTCTTTTTCTTTTGACAATCAGAATCCAGGGTTGACAATAAATCAATGTCCGTTTGGAGCGGGGAGAATTCACGACTTAAGAAAATCATAGCGCAAAACTACTGCCCGAGTCGTTCAAGCACAATACCTTAAAAGAGGTATTTTCTTAGCCAATCGTCTGACTGTCCACCCCTCATTATCCCAATTCACCTAGCGAATATGCAATTTTTTAGTATCGGAAAATCTATTCGAACTTAGCCGAAGAAAGTATTGTCCTGAAGCCAGATTCTTTAGATTCAAATTGACGCTTTGCTCCTTGTTGATCCGCATTTGATAAACCGTTTTTCCACTTGGGTCCAGAATTTGAATTCGAAAATCTTCTTGCTCGGAAAGCTCAATCGTAATCCAACCCTCTGTCGGATTTGGATAAACTTTCCAATTAAGATATTCAGAGCTTTCTGCAAGATCCAGCGGCTCACATGGTGAAACCGCGCAAAAGGTGACGGTGCTGTCTATTCCCGCGTAGGTAGTATCACAACTGCCATTTGGTGTCAAATCACAAACATCGAGATCCCAGGAAATCCACCCGCCTAATTCGGCACAACCTGATATACATATTTTGCCATATCCATAAACATCACCATCCGGAAAAGTGAAGTGATTGCAAATAAGTTCTCCGTCATTTCTAAAGGTAGGATCGATGCCAATAAAATTTGAAGCTCTGATTCGTGCCCAAGGTTGATTGATGAAATCCTGATTTAACTTAAAACTATCCGTCACAATAATTAGACTTCTATTTTCAAAATCGTTATAAGTAAAAAGATAACTTGCTGTAATTGTATCCGAGTCATTAATAAAATTTCCTCCATTGATTAGGGTTTCGCAATTCATTGAGCCCTCATTTTGAAAACCGTTATCACCACTATAATAAAAATAGCTCACATCCAATTGTCCATAGTTGATCCAGAATGCTCCATAGATTAAAAGAGAACCTGCGTTCAACCAACCTTGATTGTAACCAATACCATCAGATGAATTGAACCGCATAAGAACGCAGTTACAAATAGACCCGGAACTATTACTAAAGTAAGAATCGGTTGAAAACTGAATCTCCAAAAAAGTCATCGTTCCGAAATTCAGCGCATAACTTCCTATAAATTCTATTTCACTTCCGGATAAACTTGCATCGTTTTGTACGATCATCTCGCAATTTGCGATGGTAAAATCAGAAGTAATCAGCACATTGGACTGAATATCGATCGTATCGTTGTCTCCCGGAATTCCCAAAGGGGTCCAGGTTGCAGAATCGGACCAATTTCCATCAGAAAAACTCGTGTAGACAGTTCCGTAAGATCTACCAGAAATAAGGACAATAAGAATGACAAGCAGCTGTTTCATACGGTGTTTGGTGAAAATATACGAAAATGCGAATTCTTGTCAAATAATTCTTCACTTAAAATGAAAATAGAATTTTGTGCCACCAGGTGCATTAGTTTTAGTTCCTGCCTAAATACGTTAATTAGACTAAAGTCGTTGAAAAGAATAATTACCCTAAGCGAAAAGAGT